>JBGQKM010000153.1:0-14323 GCA_041499515.1 Planctomycetia bacterium
AAAGGCGATTATTCCGGGGCGATGGACCACTTCGACTCCGCGTTGCAATACCAGGCAGATTCCGCCGAACCGCATCAGAATCGGGCTTTGCTGCGGCTCTTACACGGCGATTTCGCGCAAGGATGGCCCGAGTACGAATGGCGCTGGAAAAAACCCGGCGACCGCCCGCCGCATGACGACCAACCGCGCTGGGAGGGTCAGTCGCTTTCGGGCCGGACGATTCTGCTGTGGTGCGAACAGGGTCACGGCGACGCGATCCAATTCATTCGCTTTGCGCCGCTGGTACGACAGTCCGTCGCTCGCGTGCTCTTGGAATGTCCTCTAATTCTGCACGCGCTTTTCGGAACCACCGCAGGTATCGATCGACTCGTGGACCCGGACGCTGATACCGAGGCGTTTGACTATCATCTTTCGTTGGTCAGTCTGCCAGCCGTGCTGGGCACCACGCTGCAGACCATTCCCGCGACGGTTCCCTATCTGTTTGCCCAGGCCGAGCGCGTCGCACGTTGGCGGCAGAAACTGGCCGACGTTGGCGAATTCAAAGTCGGCATCGCCTGGCAGGGCAATCCGAACTTCGCAGGCGACTACTACCGTTCGGTGCCGTTGGGACGATTCGCCCCGCTGGCTGCCTGTCCTGGCGTCCGGCTGTTCAGTCTGCAAAAGGGCTATGGCCACGAACAGTTGGCTCCGCTGGCCGAGCAATGGAACATTGTCGATCTGGGACTAACACTGGATGAAGACACCGGAGCGTTTGTCGACACGGCGGCCGTGATGATGAACCTCGACCTGGTGATTACCAGCGACACGTCGATTGCCCACGTGGCGGGCGCGCTGGGAGTGCCGGTCTGGGTGGCTTTGCAGTTTTCTCCCAACTGGCGCTGGCTGCTGGAGCGCGACGACAGTCCCTGGTATCCGACCATGCGGCTGTTCCGACAATCGCGCTTCGGAAACTGGGACGACGTGTTTGCCGACATGGCCCAACAGCTACGGTCACTTTCGTCGCGGGCGGCGACAGGCTAAAGTTTCTGTCGAGAAGCGGCGATGCGCCGGCCGGGCCGCTGCCAGTCCACTTTTCATTGCCGCCAGATTGCATTGCATGGCTACGATCGACGAAGCACTCCAGACCGCCGTGAAATTCCACCAGGATGGAAACCTGGCCGAGGCCGAGCGGATCTATCGCGAAATCCTTAAAGTCCAGCCGCGCCAGGCCGACGCCTGGCATTTGTTGGGTCTGGTCGCGCACAGCCGCGGTCAGTGCAACCAGGCCCTGGAATATATCCGCCGCGCCATTCAACTTAACGGTGCCGAGGCGAGTTATCACAACCATTTGGGCGAAGTGTATCGCTCGCTGGGAAATGCTTCCGACGCCGAAATCTGTTGTCGACAGGCCCTGCGGCTCAAACCGGATTGGGCCGTGGCCCACAACACGCTCGGCCTGGTGCTGGGCGAGCAAGGCAAAAGCGAAGCCGCCATCGCCAGCTTTCGACGGGCTCTGGAACACCAGCCCGATTTGGCCCAGGCGCACTGCAATTTGGGCTCGGCGTTGCAAGCGTCCGGACAACTGGACGAGGCCATCGCGTGCTACCGCCGAGCCCTGGATGGCAAACCGGATTACGCCATCGCGTGCAACCTCTTGGGCACGGCGTTGGCCGACCAAGGGCAGTTCGACCTCGCGGCGGAAGCTTTCCGCCGGGCCGTGCTGCTGGACCCAGGATGTGCGCCGGCCGAAAACAATCTCGGGCTGCTGTTTCAGTCGCAATCCGACTGGGCCCAAGCCGCGGCCGCCTACCGTCGCGCCTTGGCCATCCAACCCGATTTCGTCGAAGCGCACTTCAACCTGGCCGGCGCGCTCGACCAGCTCGGCCAAACCGCCGAGGCCGCGGCCTGTTATCAGCGCGCATTGCAGTTACAACCGAATCTGGCGGAAGCCCACTTCAATCTCGGCGTGATCCTGCAGGCTCAAGGCCAACTGGCGGCGGCCGCCGAGTGTTACCGACAAGCCATTCGAGTTCAACCCGAGCACGGCCAAGCGCACAGCAACTTGGGGACCGTGTACCGCGCTGAAAACCGCCTGGCCGAGGCCATCGAGTGCTACCAACGGGCGCTCGAAGTCCGACCCGACTTTGCCGAGACCTTGAGCAATCTGGGCAACGTCTTCAAGCTTCAGGGCCGGATGGCCGAAGCCAGGATCTGTTACGACCAATCGCTGCGGCTCAAGCCCGATCACGCCCAGGCCCGCTACAACCGTTCGACGCTGGTCCTGGCGGCGGGCGAATGGGAGCACGGTTGGGCCGACTACGAATCGCGCTGGCAATGCGACGGTTTTCCAAAACGGCCGTTTGCCAAACCCATTTGGACGGGAGAACCTCTTGAAAAACGGGTGCTCCTGGTGCACGCTGAGCAAGGCCTCGGCGACACGCTGCACTTCGCGCGCTATGTGAAGCGGATCGGATCGCCAGCCGGCAAAGTGCTCTTCGAAGTTCCCCCGTTGCTCGTGAGACTCTTCGAGCAATCCGACTTCCGCAATCTGGTTGTCCAGGGCGCCCCTTTGCCGGACTTCGATGTATACGTGCCACTGATGAGCCTGCCGGGCATCTTGGGCACGACTTTGGGAAACATTCCGGCCGAAGTCCCCTATCTGTCTGCCGAACCTGCGCTGGTCGATGTCTGGCGGGACCAGATAGGCGCCAAGCCAGGATTCAAGGTGGGGATCGCCTGGCAAGGCAAGACGACCTATAAGGACGACCGCTTCCGCTCGATTCCCCTAGCGCACTTCGGCCCCTTGGCGCAGGAGGGCGTGGAACTGATCAGTTTGCAAAAGGGCCCCGGCGCCGAACAATTGGCCGAACTCGAGGGACGCTTCCACGTGACCGACTTCCCCAGCAGCTTCGATCACCAACACGGTCCGTTCATGGATACCGCCGCTGTGATGAAAAATCTCGATCTGGTGATCACTTCCGATACGGCGATCGCCCACCTCGCCGGCGCCTTGGCGGTGCCTGTCTGGGTGGCGCTGTCGATATCGCCCGACTGGCGCTGGCTGCTGGAGCGAGACGACTCGCCGTGGTATCCGACGATGCGGCTGTTTCGACAAACGAGTTTCAATGATTGGCAGCCGGTCTTCCAGCGCATCGCGGGCGAACTGGCGCGCGCGGCGACTCGAAGCGCCTAGGACCCCCAAGAAAACCGCGGCGCTTGGTCCTCTGCGCCGGCGCGCTACCAACTCGGGATCGGCGTTTGCAGTCCGCCGGCGATCCACAAAAACCGGCCGTTGACGCCGGCCGACGTGTCGTCGATGAGCTCCAGAATCAAGTCGAGCGCTTTTTGCGGATTGTCGCCGCCATTTTGGGCGACGCTTTCGGCCCAGGCACGATAGCCTTCGCCTTGCGGGCCGGCGGTTGCCGATTCCTGACGGATCGCGGCCCACATTTCGGTTTTCACTTCGCCGGGATGGATCACGTTGGCCGTCACCCCGCTGAGAGCCAACTCGGCCGCCAGATGGCGGGTGAACTGGTTCAAGGCCACCTTGCTGGTGCCATAGGCGCTGTTGAGCGGGCCGGGAGGGTGCAGAGCGGCGGCCGAGCTGAAATTGACGATGCGGCCCCAGCCCTGCGCGATCATTCCGCCCACAAACGCCCGGCAGGTCAGATACGGCCCGATGACGTTGACGGCCAGCGTTTCGATCCATCGCCGTGGATCGCTGCGTTCGACCGGCTGAATGGGCCCAAAGACGCCCGCGGCATTGATCAAGATTTGGGGCAGGCCCAGTTCGGCTTCCACGCGGGCCTTGAGCTGATCCACGGCGTCGATCTGCGCCACGTCGGCCGGCAGCACCAGCGCCGTGCCGCCAAGATTTTGGATCGCGCGCGCCGTTTCGCGTAGCGGGTCGACGCGCCTGGCCACCAGCGCCACATGGGCGCCGCGTTGGGCCAGTCCGAGGGCGACGTGCCGGCCCAATCCGCCGCCGGCCCCGGTGACGACCGCGGTCTTGCCACTCAAGTCGAGCATGGTGTGCTTGTGCCGTCGCGGGGCGCTACTTGCGGCGCTTTTTCTTCGCGGTCTTCTTGGATTTTTTCGCGGTGGCTTTTTTCTTGGCCGGTTTTTTCTTGGTGGTTTTTTTCTTGGCCGCTTTGGCCGTCTTGCGTTTCGACTTCTTAGCCGGCGGTCGCTTCTTGGCCGCGGCTTTCTTCACCGTCGCTTTTTTAGCGCGCCGCGCTACCATCTTGCGAGCGGGCTTGGCCGCGGGCGCGGGCACCGCGGGCGCGGGGGCCACTGGCGCCGGCGCTTCGCTGATCGGTTGCGCTGGTGAAGCGGGGACGGACATGGATTCACCATAAATTTCCATAGCTAACTCACTCCTCGGCTCGGGGTTAGTAACCGCTAAAATAGAAACACGTCCGTTGCCAGCGCCGCCGACGGTGATGTGAAACACCTCGTTCAATTCACCCGCCTCCACGATGCCGTCCTCGCGCAAGTGCATCAGCGGCTGCATCACTTCGGCCCAACGCTTGTGCACTTCGGAATTCCATAACTTGTCCCAGGCCGTCTCGTCGGCGATTTCAGAAACCAGGAACAAATCAAGATCGCGCTGGAACGTCGTGATCGAGGCGATGCCGGCACGCTCAATCTCGGCCACTAATTCCGGCCATATGTTGTCGTGATACTCCTTGTACTCTGCCAACGCGTCGGGCTTCAGCCGCATGGTGAACGCACGGCGAATCATCGAAGTCGCTCCTGCAAATGAGGTCCAGCCGTCGGGACGGGCTCTCGATCCAGACCAGAACCGCCGCGGCGCCGTTCAACGTAGCGCCAGCACGATTCTTCGCGATTTTAGTCCCCTTTCGCCAACTAGCAATCACGCTTTCCCCAGAAAATCCCGGTTTTCTTCGGTTTTTTCCCGCGAGAAGCGGGCACGGGAATGTGATATAGATATAGAGCGTCGACTCCGCCGTGCTCTTTGCACCGCATTTTCCACAGTGCTTTTGCCCCCAAAAAAACACTCCATCCCGACCGCCCAGCCCCGAAGCCCACCCGATGAAAACGCCAGCCATCCGCAAATTCCGGCGAAAACTCGCCGAATCCCAAAGCGTTTACGGCCTGTGGGTCACGCTGGAGTCGGCCAGCATCTCGGAAATGGCCGTGGCCCTGGGGCTCGATTGGGTGGTCGTCGACGCCGAACACGGACATCTCGACTGGGGCGACATCCTGGCGCACATTCGCTCCACCGTCCGCAGCGATACGGTCGTGCTCGTGCGGATCGCCGAATTGAGCCTGGGCCTGATCAAGCGGGCCCTCGATATCGGGGCCGACGGCGTGGTCGTGCCCTGGGTCGAATCGGTCGAACAACTGCGCCAGGCCGTGGCCTATGCCCACTATCCACCCTCCGGCGTGCGCGGCATCGGTGCGGAACGGGCCACCTGCTGGGGCCGCTGCTTTTCGGCCCACGTCGAGGACGCCAACGAACACGTGCTGGTCGTGCCCATCATCGAAACCGTCAAAGCCGGAGCCAATATCGAAGCCCTGTGCAAAGTCGAGGGGGTGGAAGCTTTCTTTCTCGGCCCGGCCGACTATTCCTCCACCGCCGGCTACCCGGGCCAATGGGAAGGACCGGGCGTCGCCGAGAAACTGCTGGCGATCAAAGACACGATCCGCCGACACGGCAAACATTGCGGCGTGGTGGCCACCAGCAACGAGAACCTGTGCGCGCGGCGCGACCAGGGATTCTCAATGTTGGGCGTGGGCCTCGACGGTGGATTACTGCTGCGCGGCCTGAGCGACTCTCTGGCTGCGATCGGACAAGAGGCGCGACTGACGCCCGACTTCCTGCCCGAGCGCGTGGCGCCTTCGCCAACGCAGACTTTGGCCACCACGCGGCCGCCCGGTTTCGCGCCCGACCGCCCCGAGGTGATCAATCCGCGCTCCTCGGCACGGCGCGTCGAGCTGGAACGCGGCGTCATCTTTCAGCCGCTGGTCGGAGCGCACAACAACGCGCGCAACCTGACGACCGGCATGGTCAATTTCATGCCTGCCGCGTTGCTGCCCTACCACAAGCACCCGCACGGCGAAGCGATCACTCTCGTCTCTGGCGAGGCGGCCGTCGAGGTCGAAGGACGCCGCTACACGCTGCAGCCCTTGGACAATGTTTACATTCCGGCCGGCGTCGCGCACGCCGCATTCAACACCTCGGCCAACAGGCCCGCCCAGTTTCATATCGCGATGAACACGCATCAGCCGCAACGTACGCTGGTCGATCCCGATTTTGTCGTGCGCGTGATGGGCCCGGCCGATTCGGGGCGCGACGGCGCGGAGCACGTCAGCCGCTCGGCCACCACGCCCTGGTACGAGCCCTCGCCGGCGGCCCGGTTTCAGGACTATTTCAACCGCGATTTGGGCAGCACGGGCATGAGCGGCGGCTATGGCATTTTTCAGCCGGGCGGCCGATTGCCCTGCCATCTGCACGACTTCGACGAGTCGATCACGATCGTCCAAGGCACCGCGACCTGCGTGGTCGAGGGCCGCGAATACTTGCTCTCTGACTGCGCCACGGCACTGGCGCCGCGGGGACGGTGCCACTATTTCATCAATCGCACGGCGGCGCCGATGGCCATGATCTGGGTCTACGCCGGCGATTTGCCCCAGCGGCTGGTGCTCGACGAAAAGTGTTGTACACTCGATGGCTGTCCCGACTAATCGCGGCAGATTCCAGCGAGGCTTTGCATCATGTCCGAGCGTGTCTTCCGCGTGGCGCTCAGCGGTGATTTCCACCGGCCGGACGGCAAGCCCTTGTATCGCGATTTCGGACTCAGCGTGCTCGACGCCCAGCCGTGCATCCAGCACACGGCGTTTCGCGAGCCTCTGCCGGAGATCGACCCGGCTCAGATCGGCGACTCTCAAGGCGTGATCGTGCTGGCGCCGCGCGTCACGGCCCGCAGCGTCTCGAAGAGCGAAAATCTGCTGGCCATCGGCCGCTTCGGCGTGGGCTACGATTCGGTCGACGTCGAGGCCTGCACCGCGGCCGACGTGGCGCTGATCACCGCCGTCGGCGCGGTCGATCGTTCGGTGGCCGAAGCCACCCTGGGCTGGATGCTGGCGCTGACGCATCACGTCCGCGCCAAAGATCGCCTGGTGCGCGAGGGCCGCTGGCACGAGCGTACGGAGTTCATGGGAAAGGAACTGCGCGACCGCACGCTGGGCGTGGTGGGCATGGGCGGAATCGGCCGGGCCCTGGTCAGCCTGCTCTCGGGCTTCGGCATGAATCCGCCCCTGGCGTTCGACCCGTTTTTGGATCCGCAAGTGGCCAAAGGTTTGGGCGTCTCGCTGGTCCCGCTGGAAGCACTGATGGCCCAGGCCGATTTTGTCTCCATCCATTGCCCGTTGAATGAACAAACGCGCAACCTGATCGGCCGCCGCGAGCTGGGCCTGATGAAGCCTGAGGCCTACCTGCTCAACACGGCCCGCGGCGGAATCATCGACGAGGACGCGCTTTTCGACGCGCTGAAAAACGGCCGGATCGCCGGCGCCGCGCTGGATTGTTTCAGCGGCGAGCCGCTCACCGGGCCACATCGGTTCGGAGAGTTAGAAAACGTGATCCTGGCGCCGCACTCGATCGCCTGGACCGACGAAATGTTTCGCGACATCGGCCGCACCGTCTGCCAGGCGATGGTCGACCTGGCCTTGGGCCGCCGGCCGCGGGGCGTGATCAACGCCCCGGTCTTGGAACGCGCCGGATTCCAGCAGAAGTGGGCCCGGCTGCGCATCGGCTGAGACGGCCAGCCGCTCAACTCGCCGCGACCGGCACGGTTTCGCGCCCAAGCCGAACGGCCGACCCGAGCAGATTGTCGATAAAAGACTTGCGATTTGTTCAACCAGCGCCAACAATCAGGGCCTTACGCGACACCGTAGGGTCAAGCGGCGCGGCGAACGCATCGAGCACTTCCAGCCGGCGGACCCCGAGCGATCCATTCCGGCACAAAGGGTCCATGCATGACGAAAGGACAAACCTGGTTCGCGCTGGGAGTGCTGTTCTCGATCAACATGATGAACTTCTACGACCGCCTGATCATCGGCGCGGTCGGCGAAGCGATCGCGGTGGACTGGAAGTTGAGCGACTCAAAGCTCGGTTATCTCGGCACCGCGTTCATCCTGCTCTACGCCGCGGTCGGCGTGCCGCTGGGCCGATTGTCCGACAAGTTCAATCGCTCTCGCATTCTTGCTATCGGCGTGACGGCTTGGAGCATCCTCACCGCGCTGTCGGGATTTGCACAGCACTTCTGGCAGATGGTCGTCCTGCGGCTGACCGTCGGCGTCGGCGAGGCAAGCTGCGCGCCGGCCGCCAACTCGCTGATCGGCGACCTGTTTCCCGCGGTCACGCGCGCGCGCGCCATGTCGATCTTCATGCTCGGCCTGCCGATCGGCAACGCGGCGGCACTATTGATCAGCGGCATCGTCACCCAGCAGTATGGTTGGCAATCGGCCTTCTTCGTCGCACTGGGCCCGGGCCTGCTCTGCGCGGTCGGCGCGTTCATGCTTACCGAGCCCAAGCGCGGCCGCACCGAAGTGCACGACATCGGCGCCCAGAAGCGCCACGGGTCGCCTTACCTGCTGGTGCTTTCCATTCCCACCATGCGCTGGATCATCGCCTCCGGCGCGCTGCATAACTTCAATATGTACGCCATCGGCGGGTTTCTGAAGCCGCTGGTGATGCGCGTCCATCATTTGACGGAGGCCGAGGGGGGCTACGTGACGATGGCCGTGTATGGTCTGGCCGGCGTGCCCGGCATGATCCTGGGCGGCATGCTGGGGGATGCGATCTTGCATCGGCGTCGCAATGGGCGGATGCTGCTGGCCGCGGTGGCCATTGCGTTGTCGGCGCCGCTGATGTATTTCGCACTGGAGAGGCCCGCGGGCGAGTGGCTCGTATTCAGTCTGCTGTTCGGCCTGGGCTGCATGATGATGTACGTCTATTACGCGACGGTCTACTCGACGATTCAGGACGTGATCGAGCCCTCGCTGCGGGCCACGGCCATGGCGATTTACTTCGCCGCGATGTACGTTTTTGGCGGAGCGCTTGGACCCACCGTGATCGGCCAGACCAGCGACTACTTCGCGCAGCAGAAGGTGGCGGCCGAGGCGGCCGATTGGTCGACTTTGGACGCCGCCGGAAAGTTGCCCTACCGCGCGCACGGACTCAACTCCGCGCTGTTCATGTTGCCGCTCGTGTCGTTGGCGCTTGCCGGCACCCTGTTCGCCGGCGCGCGCACCGTCAGCGCCGACGCCGAGAAGTTGCAGCGCTGGATGCGCGAGACGTCCGCCAACACGCGCGAAAAAATCAAAGTCTAGCGGCCGCGCCCCGCGGCGCGGTGTCGGCCTGGGTTGCTTGCGGCTCCGCCCTGTCACTTGTTTGAACATGCTTTAGCCCTTGGCGGCGCCTGGTGCTTGCTTGGCGCGAGCCTCGCTGGCACTTATCCTATGGGGCGTGACCTGATACATAACCTCGGCGGCGGCGAACCAGCTTGGGGCGCCAATGGCCACGCCGCGTCCTTCACCCGTGATCGACCCTGCCTGAACAAAGTCCCGACCCGCCTCGTGGGGATTTTTTTGAATCGCTCCGTGGCCAACAAGACAGCGGCCCGACTGCTTCGTAGGAAACGACTATGCCTCGACTGGCAGCTCGACAAGCGGCGCCAAGACCCGAGCCTGCACGCTCTTTCGTGGCCGGTTTGTTGCTGGGTTTGATGTTGATTGCCGCCGCGGGCCGGGCCGACGAACCGGCCTTGCACGAGAAGATCGACGCGCTTGTTGAAAGCGCCAGTCTGGGTCCGGTGGCGCCGCCGGCCGCGGACGCCGATTTTTTGCGCCGCGTGTGCCTCGATCTGGCGGGCACGATTCCCGATGCTCCCACGGCCCGAGCTTTCTTGGACGATCCGGCCTTGAACAAGCGCGAGGTGCTGGTCGACCGGCTGCTGGCCGATCCGCGATTTGCGCGACAGATGCAATTCGTGTTCGACGCGATGTTGATGGAGCGTCGGCCGCAGAAGATCGTTCCGGTGGCCGAGTGGCAGGCGTATCTGTTTCAGAGCTTCAAGGACAACAAGCCGCTGGATCAACTGGTCCGCGAGATTCTAGCGGCCGACGGCGTCGAGCCGAAGCTGCGGCCGGCCGCCCGGTTTTATCTCGATCGCGACGGCGACGCCAACGTGCTGACGCGCGACATCGGGCGGTTGTTCTTCGGCCGCGATTTGCAGTGCGCCCAGTGTCACGATCATCCGCAGATCGAAGATTATCTGCAGTCCGAATATTACGGCTTGCTGGCCTTCGTGAATCGCGGCGTGCTGTTCATCGACACCAAGGACAACACCAAGACCTATTACGCCGAAAAAGCCGACGGCGAAGTGAATTACAAGTCGGTGTTTACCGGCGACGCGCGCGACCACGTGCTGCCCAAGCTGCCGCAGGGCGCTCCGGTCGACGAGCCGCTGCTGGGCAAGGACGAACAGTACGTCGTGGCTCCGGCCGCGAATGTGCGGCCGGTGCCCAAATACAGTCGGCGCGCGCAATTGGCGGCGCTGGCCACCAACGGCACCAGCGGAGCCTTCAATCGCAACCTGGCCAACCGCCTGTGGGCCCACATGATGGGCCGCGGATTGTTGCATCCCTCCGACATGCAGCACAGCGGCAACCCGGCCGTGCAGGCCCAGTTGCTCGCGCTGTTGGGCGATGAACTGGTCCGCATGAAATTCGATACCAGGGCTTTTTTGCGCCAGTTGGCTCTGACGCGGGCCTATCAACGCACCAGCGAAACGCCGCGGCCGGCCGACATGAAACTTGATCCCGGCGCGATCTCGCCGACGCTGGCCGCCTGGAACGCCGAAGCGCAGCGCCTGGCCGGAACATTGGACTCTCTGCAGTCGGCCAACGCCCAGGTCACGACCGAGCTGAACGCGTCTTACGAAACGTTCTCCCAAGGCGCCACGGCCCGCGAAGTGGCGGAAAAGAGCCGGGCCGAAGTGAAGAAAGCGTCGGATGAAATCTCGGCCGCGTTGGCCGCGGCTATCAAGGACGTCGCCGCAAAAGACGACATTTTGAAAGCCCTGGTCGAAGCCCGCGACAAAGCGCAAGCGGCCGTGGCCAAGTTGCCCGAGGACAAGCAACTTGCCGAAGCGGCCGGACAATTCAAGACGCGGGCCGAGCAGCTCGGCGCTCAAGCGGCCGCCGCGCGACAGCTCGTCGCTGAAAAAACGCCGCAGGTGCAAGCCGCGTCGTTGCGGCTGGCCGAGGCGGACAAGGCTCTGCAAGCGGCCGTGGCCGGCGTGGGCGTCGCGCGGGCCGCGCTGGAGGCGGCGGAGGCCAAATCGCGCGCGGCGGTAGAAACGCTGCGCGCGGCCAAAGCCCAGAATCGCGAACTGACTTTGCGCATCGCCGACGCGCAAGCGGCGCTGGACTATCAAACGTTGGCCGCCACGGTCGTGGCGTCGCAGTCGGCGGCGCAGGCGTCCGGCGATCAACTGGCCGTTGTGAAATCGCAAATGGTCACCACGCCCGAACAGTTGGCCCAGGCCGAATCGGCCGCCAAAACCACCGCCGAAAAAGCCTCCGCCGATCGCGCCGCGGCCGAGCAAGCCTGGTCGGCGCTCGGCGAGCGCTCGACCGTCCGCTTTACGCTTACGCCGCTCAAGCCGCTGTCGCCCGAGTCGTTGGCCTGGTCCACCCTGCAAGCCGTGGGACTGGTCGATCAGCAGCGGGCGGCGCTCGAGGAGCAGGCCAGGAAAGATGTCGAGGCGATGGCGAACCTCTCGCCGGAGGAGCGGACCCAGGCATTGGCGCGGCTGTTGGAAGAGCGGATTGACGAAAAGCTGCGCGGGCATTTGCCGGCGTTTGTCTCGCTGTTCGGTCAGCAGCCCGGCCAAGCCCCGACCTTCCAGGCCACGGTGCACCAGGCGCTGTTTTTGGCCAACGGCGGATTGCTCTCCGGCTGGCTCAACCCCGGCGGCAACAATCTGACAGAGCGACTGAGCAAAATCGAACAGTCGGCGGCGCTGGCCGAGGAACTTTATTTGACCGTTTTGACGCGACGGCCGACGCTCGAGGAGCAGGCCCAACTGGCCACTCTTTGGGAGGCCGCCAAGGCCGATCGGGCCGGCGCCGCGCGCGATCTGGTTTGGTCGTTGCTGGCCTCCACCGAGTTTCGGTTCAATCATTGATGCGATCGGGAGTCTTTTTTTTGGATAGCGGGCGAGCGAGCGCCGGCGATTTTTTGAGGAGGAAACCGCGATGAAATGCCATTACGCGTGCCAATCGGCCGAACATCAGCTCGAGCGGCGCAAGTTTTTGGGAACCCTGGCGGGCACGGCCGGCATGGCCACTCTCGGATTTCCTCGCCTGCTGCACGCCGCCCTGCCGGAGTTGAACGCGGCTCAAAAACATATCCTGGTCATCTGGCTTTCCGGCGGGCTGAGCCAGTTGGAAAGTTGGGATCCCAAGCCCAAGACCGACACCGGCGGGCCGTTTCGCGCGATTCCGACTTCGGTGCCCGGCACGCACATCAGCGAGCTGCTGCCGTACACGGCCAAACAAATGCACCACCTGGCGATCGTGCGCAGCATCAACACGAAAGAGGACGACCACGGCAAGGGCCAATACTGCATGACGACCGGCCGGCGGCAAACGACCGGCGACTATCCGCACCTGGGCGCCGTGGGGGCCAAGTTGCTGGCGCCGCACGATTTGCCTTTGCCGGGCCACATCCACATCGCCTCGCGCGGGGGCGGCGGCCCGGCCAGCGACGGGGCATTCTTGGGCCCCAAGTATGCCAGCATCATGCTCGGCAACGGCGACCCACCGCAAAACACCATGCGGCCGGCCAGCGTGAGCGAAGCGGCCGATCGCCAGCGCAACGCGCTGCGGATGCAAGTCAACGACCACTTTGCCCAGCGACGGCGCACGGCCGACAGCGACGCCTTCACCTCGTCGTTCGAGCAGGCACAGCAATTGATGGCGCGTCGCGAGGTGTTCGACGTGACCAAGGAACCCGCGGCCGACCTGGAGCGTTATGGCACGCACGAGTTCGGCCGGCATTGCCTGCTGGCGCGAAGATTGCTCGAACAGGGCGTCAGTTGCGTGCAGGTGAATCACTCGAATTACGACACGCACTACGAAAACTTCGATTTTCTCATCGAGCAACTCGGCGAGTTCGACCGCCCGTTCTCGACGTTGATTGAGGATCTCGTGGCGCGGGGGCTGTGGCAGCGAACGCTGCTAGTGGTGATGGCCGAGTTCGGCCGCACGCCGCACATCAACAAGAATTTCGGCCGCGATCATTGGGGCACTGCCTGGTCGGTCGTGCTGGGGGGCTGCGGCATCCAAGCCGGCGCCGTGATCGGCAAGACCAACGCCAACGGCACCGAAGTCGTCGATCGGCAGGTCGATCACGGCCATTTGTTCCACACTTATTTGCGCGCGGTGGGCATCGACTCGACCGGCAAGTTCGACGCCGGCGGCCGCCTGATCCCGATGGCCGATCCGGCCGCCGCGCCGATTCAGGAGTTGCTCGCGTGAATCCCAGTCCCACGACCCCCACCACCATCGCCGAACCAACCAAGACCCACATGGTCGGCGAGTTCAAGCACACCTGCCCCCTGTTGGCTTGCCGTTTCGATCCCAGCGGGCAGTTCGTTTTCTCCACCGCGCACGACAACACGATCCAACGCTGGCATCTCGCCTCGGGCAAGGTCGCGCCGCTGGTCGGACACGATAGTTGGGCTCGGTCGCTGGCGTTTCATCCGACCTCCGGCACGCTCTATAGCGGCGGCTACGACGGCCGCGTGATCTTTTGGCCCGCGGCGGCCGACGCGCCTCAGCCCCTGCGCACCTTGGAAGCCCACAACGGCTGGGTCCGCGCCGTGGCTGTCAGCCCCGACGGCAATTTGCTGGCCACCTGCGGCAACGACAACCTGGTAAAACTTTGGAACGCGGCCGACGGCGCGCCGCTGATGGAGTTTTTTGGACACGCCAACCACGTCTACAATCTGGCCTTTCATCCGCACGGAAAAACGCTCGTTTCCGGCGACTTGAAGGGCGTGGTCCGAGAGTGGGACCTGGCCACCGGCGAGCAGTTGCGCCAATTCGATGCCGCGGCGCTGTGGAAGTATGACGCGGGTTTTGGCGCCGACATCGGCGGGGTGCGGTGCATCGCCATTCGCCAAGACGCCAAACTGCTGGCCTGCGGCGGCATCAGCGAGGTGTCCAACGCCTTTGCCGGCCTGGGCAACCCGCTGTTCGTGGTGTTCGATCTCGAAACGGGCGAAAAAATTCAGAGCTTCGTCAC
>JBGQKM010000154.1:0-14305 GCA_041499515.1 Planctomycetia bacterium
CTGTCAACGAGACGGTTTCTCTGGGGCAAGCTGTCTCCTGTAGATCGTCGGAGCGGAGTGACGTGAGCTTGTTTCTCAAGAACTCGTCCGAATTGCGGCACTCCCGAAAAACTATTGGGTTGACGGGAGACCTACCCTTCGGACGACCCAACGGCGATCGCAGGTTATGCGATCACCTGCATGAGCTCACTTGCTTAGAGGATTCGAATCTTGCATGGTATCCAACCGCCTATTTGCCGTTTTCAGAATTGCGGGCGTGTGTGGAACATCATTCAGCCCAATCCATACAGGCCGCTCCCTGACTTTTTGCACAGTTTTGGTGGAGTTTGCCGCGGCAACGCGTTATGATGCTCTCGCGTTGAATCCTCCAACCCCGGGGCAAAGGTGCAACCATGACAGCGGCAATTCGGCAGTTCACGCTGGCGACGATTCTAGTGATAGGCGGCAGCGTGGCGCGCGGAGCCGACAACTACACGGTCGACCCCGTCCATTCATCGATTTCGTTCATGATCTCTCACGCCGGAATCAGCAACATTCACGGGCGGTTCAACGCATTCTCGGGAAAAATCACGATCGATCAAGCCGATCCGGCCAAGTCGTCATTTGCGTTGTCTATTCCGATCGAGAGCATCGATACCAACAACGCCAAACGCGACGAGCACCTCCGCGCTCCCGACTATTTCAACGTCAAACAGTTTCCGACCATGTCGTTTCAAAGCACGAAGGTCAAAGCCGTCGACGGAGGCTACGAAGTGACCGGCGACCTGACCCTGCACGGAGTCACCAAGCCGGCTTCGTTCACGCTCAAGGGAGGTGACAAAGTTGTCGAATTCCCCAAGGGAACGAAGCGGATCGGACTGGTATCGACGCTCTCGATCCGACGCAGCGACTTCGGAGTGAACGCCGAGCCCATGGCGCTTGGCGACTTGGTTCCGATCTTCATTGGCATCGAGGCGGCCAAGTAAGCATACTCCCGCGGACGAATCGCACCGCGTGCCTGCCGGCCCGCCCAACCCGGGGAGATGGGGCGAATGCTTGACTTCGTCCTACTGGCGAAGGTGGTGCTGATCGGTGGACTGATCGCTGCAGCGGTCATGCCGTTGGCGACCTGGGGTCCGACTCGCCAGTGGCGCCGCAGCGCGTGCTGGAACTGGGCCATTGGCGCTGGAGTTCTTGCCGCCGGCGGCGCTACCGATCAGTGGCCGCATTGGCCAGCGCTTGAAGACCGCGCGCGGTTTCTGACGTTGGTGGTGCCGCTAACATTGGTGGTCGAGACCATGGCGGCGACCATGCGGTCAGGCGGCATGGCGTGGATCGTGCGTCTGGGCCTGGCGGCAGTTGTGGCGCCAATTCTGTTACACGACACGATCTACGTGGCCGACCTGAACGGTCCTAACTCGGCCGAATGGACGCCCACCCAGGCGACGATTGTCCTGTGCGGACTAGCGGCTCTTCTAGCGCTAGTGTGGGCGATGTTGAGCTGGCTACAATCGCGGACTTCGACTCCGGCTGTGCTGTGGGTCTTGGTTCTTGACGCGTTGGCGACGGCCGGCACGGTCATGCTTTCGGGTTACTACCGTGGAGGACTGCTGGGACTGGGCCTGGCGGGAGCGATCGCTGGTGCAACGCTGGCCTCGTGCATCGCCCAGCCGCGATTGCAGACCAGCGGCAGCTTGGGGATGAGTGTCATTGGCATCTTTGCCGTGTTGCTCGTGGGTCGGTTTTTCGGCACCCTGTCGACCGGCCTGGCGACATGCCTGCTGCTTGCGCCGCTGCTGGCGTGGACTATCGAACTGCCTCGGCTCCGCACGCTTGCGCCAGGTTGGCGCAGCGCCGGGCGGCTGGCCTGCGTCGCCGTGCCGCTGATCGTCGTCGTGATTGTCGCGCAGCGAAAGTTCAGTGCAGCATCCACGGCCCGTTCCAGACCGCCTGAGCCGAGTGCAATTCACGATCGAATGGAAAAATGATCGGGAAAAAGCCCCATTGATGCCGCCGCGTGGCTGGGGGATTAGCGCGCAACTCTGCGTCACCGCATATTTGCCGCCGTTGATCCACTGCTTCGCGATGCAGCGAGAGTCTGGAGCTGTATCACAGCGTGCTCAAACGCCCCGAAACCACCGAGCATCCACCCAACTCTGCGTGTTCTTAAGTCGTCGGCCGAGCATCGACCGACGTAACGTCGCGCAGCTGGCTCACGCTCGCTAGGACGCCTTCTTGGCCTCCGCCTTTGGTTCGCCTTTCAAGTGTTCGTCGAACCACTCGATGGCCAGCTTCTGGGCCTGGGCGTGGGCGGTGGTGTAGATGCCGTAGTGCGTGATCTTGGGGATCATAACCAGCTTTTTGGGACCCTTGGCCCGTTCGTATGACGCGAGGCCATGGTCCTTATTGTCGAACAGTTCTTCGTTCTCGGCCAGAATGAACAACATCGCACAGCCAGCGGCCTTGTCGACGTCGTCGACTGGGGAAAAATTGATCATCTTCTCGCGGATCGGGGCGCCGCGCAGGTTGCCTAACACGCGAATGCCGGGACGCGGATAGCCGATCTCGCCGCGGGCCCGCGCCGTGGCCTCTTGATAGGTCTGGCGGGCCGCCTCGGGCGTGGCCACCACCCAGCGCTGCTGTTGCGGCGGCACCTGGCTCACCAACGCCTTGACCCGCGGGTCGCGTTCGGCGGCATAGACCACGTTGCCCCCCGAGAAGCTGGAGCCCCACAGTCCGATGCGGTCGATGTCGCATTGCGGTTCGCCCTGGACCCAGTGGATCACGTTCTGCAGGTCGTTGGCCTGGTCGAGCGGATCGACCACTTCGCGAACTTCGATCACTTCGGCCGTAAAGCGATGATTTTCTTTCTCGGCCGGCGCCGGCTGGGCGAGAATCACGCGCGACTCGCTGGCTCCCCAACCCCGATAGTCGAAGGTTACCACCAGGTAGCCCGCTCGGGCGAAGGCCACCGCGTCGGCCCGCAGTAGCGCCGCGGTGCCTCCCCAGCCGTGCGACATGATGACGGTCGGCAGTTTTTGGCCATCGAGCGACTCAAGCGAGAACAGCTCGCCCGCCAGCCGCGATCCCTCGCTCATGATCGTCGTTTTGCGGAAGCTTAAGTCTTGCGGCGGCTTGAACGCCGCAGGCTGCTGGGCGATGAGCGTGGAGGAAGCGAGCGTGATGAGGGTCAGAATGGTGAGAGCCAGTGGTGTGATGTGCCTTGCCATGCGAGACCTCGCAAATGAAGGAACAAAGACGATTGAGCCGTCTCCAGTGAACCGTTTCTTTCGATGATCAAAGCATGACCGATTGAAAACCGTGACGCAAGCTGGAAATGATGCGACCAGCCCTCCGCCAGCAGCAACAGAACCAACGCCCAGCGGGCGACACTCGCTCTGCGGTAGGCTTACAAAAGGGTCCCGTGTTCCTCGTCCGACATCTGCTCGTTCCACGAGTCGGTTGATCGCTCGCGCCACGAAGTAGCGCCGATAGAATTGCGGTTGGCCTTTGGTCGGCGCCACCTTCCGTCTCGCCTCCTGGCTCGCTAGATTGTTCGTAGCCTTTTCCCGGCGGAGACCCTCATGATCGATTGCGTCCCGATACTCGTCGCTCAAGCCGCCACTGTCCCACTGCAGTGGCTTGACGTGCTGATCCTGGCCGGCAGCGTGATCGGCGTCACCGCGTTTGGCATGTGGATCGGACGGAAGGAAGACAACACAACCGACTATTATCTGGCCGGCAAGACGGTCGCCTGGTGGGCCGTGGCCGGCTCGATCTTTGGCACCAACATCAGCTCGCACCATATGGTGGGCATGATGGGGGCTGGGCTGAAGGAGGGATTCGCGCAGGCGAACTACGAGTTTGGCGCCATCTTCGGCCTGCTTGCGCTCTGCTACTTCTTTCTGCCATTCTATCGCCACATGGGCCTCTACACGCTTTCGCAATATCTCGGCCGCCGGTTTGATGAACGCAGCCAGTTGGTCTACTCGGTAACCAACATGGCGTACCTGCTGATCCAGATGGTTGGGACGATGATGCTCGGAGCGCTGACCGTGGCCACGCTCACGGCCGATTCGCCCTATGCGATCAGTTACACATTGGCCGTGTGTATTCTGGCCGCCGTGTCCACGGCGTACACGCTTTACGGTGGCCTGAAAGCCGACATCTTCAACGACGTCGTCCAGAGCGTTCTCCTGTTGATCGGCAGCGGCATGCTCGCCGTTCTGGCCATCTGGCATCCCAACGTCGGCGGCCTTTCGGGCCTGCTCGAAAAGCAGCCAGAAAAGTTCCATGTCTTCTTCGAGGCCAGCCATCCGGAACTTCCTTGGAGCGGTGTACTTAGCGGGCTGATGGTGATGCACTTCTACTACTGGGGCACCAACCAGTTCATCGTGCAACGAACCCTGGGCGCGCGCAGCGACTGGGATGCCCGCATGGGGACCATCACGGCGGGATTCTTCAAGCTGCTGATCCCATTCCTGTGCATCGTGCCGGGCATGGCGGCCGGTTACATCCTGGCGATCGATCCGGCGACCGAAAGCGACACAGCATTCGCGGGACTGACGCGCACACTGCTGCCCACAGGATATGGCCTGGTCGGCGTGGTGATGGCGGGACTCGTGGCTGGCATTCTTTCCACGATCGATTCGATGATGAACTCTACCGCCACGCTGTTCACTTTCGACATCTACAAGAAATACGTTCGTCCCGAGGCGTCGGAAATGCGCCTGATCTGGGTTGGTCGCGGGGCGATGATGCTGATGGTCGGTGCGGCCATCGCGCTCTCGTTGTACTTCGGCCAGGAGAAAGGGGGCATCTTCAACCGCATGGTCGATTACAATGCCTATCTGGTGCCAGGCGTGATCGTGGCCTATGTGGCCGGCATCTTGCAGCCGCTGGTGACCCGAACCGCTTCGTTCGTCTGCATCCTTGCCGGTCCGTTCCTGTCGATCTTCTTCGAGCAGGTCGCCTACCACGGCTTCGACCACCAGTTGCAGGCCTTTCATCGGGCCGCCCTGGCGACGCTGGCCTGCTATGTCGTGCTTTTGGCCGTGAGCCTCGTGACTCAACACCAGCGCGACCCCGAGCGAGAGCAATACACCTGGTTGCGGTTCAAGAGGCAGCGGCAAAGCGGACAAAGCGTCCGCCCTCGGTGGCAGAACGACAAGCTGTGGGCCAGCGTGCTGGTAGCGTGCACGCTGGGCATGTGCTGGTTCTTCCGATAAAGAGCGGCCAGGCAAAATCGGGGCGGCGGCCCAAGGTGGGCCTGGGCAGCGCCGGGGGAACGATATCCACCTTGCGTTAAGAATCCATTGGACTGACGAAGCAACCGCCAGAACGAATTCGCGGCTCCGACGGACCAGCGTGCCCCGTGTCATCAAACGCTTGAATTCCCCACGCGCAATCGCGGCCTCAAAAACAGGGTCGTTAGATGGGACTGCCAAGAATCAAACATGTTGCCACGAGTTCTTGCGACGAGGACGGATGCAGAACCAAGCGGAGTCGATGCAACATCACACAGGACCGGGTGGCCCTGGGTCGTTGCCGACCCAGAGCTCCCACAGACCCGTACGTGCTCGCATTAGAGCATACGGTTCGTCAGATCATGGTTTCGCTGCGTGTCGCAAGAGTGAACGATAAGCACGGGCGTTGGCCAGCGGGTACCGCTGGAGGTGGCGAAGGTACGTCTCCCACGTCATCGAGCGCAGGCGATTGCGGCGGTGAAGCCACTTACGCCAGATCGTTTTGACTACATAAAGAAAACGTGCCAACGCCTCACAGTTTCCTGTGACGCCGAAGTACGCGTAATGACCGCGTAGCTTCTCGTTCAACTTTTGTTGCTGCTCGCGCAACCGCCAGTGCCGATGTTCCCGGCACCAAGCGTCAATGCTGCGCAGCGCCCGGCTGAAACGGTTTGACGCCGTCTGCTGTTTGACGATCCAATAACCGCGCTGAGATCGTTTCCAATAATGGGTGAAACCCAGCAGATCAAACGTCCCGGAACGCTCTTCCCGAGCACTCGCCAAGGGCGGTGGACTGAAAGGAATCAGTTGCGTTTTGTCGGGATGGACCGTCAAGCCATACTTGCCAAACCGCTTGGGAACAACATTCATGACGCGTTGGGCGTCGCGACGGTCGCAAAACCCGATCACGAAATCATCCGCGTAGCGGATCAGACAAGCAGGGCGTCGGAGGCGAGGCCGCACCTCTTGCTCGAACCAGAGATCCAGCACGTAGTGCAGGAAGACGTTCGACGCCAAGGGTGAGATCACGCCACCCTGGGGCGATCCGGCTTCGGGGTAGCTTACGCACCCGTCTTCCATCACACCCGCATTCAACCATTTGCCGATCAGGCGCAGCAACACGCCATCACGCACCCGGAGCTGGAGAAATTTGCGCAGGTGGCCATGATCCAAATTGTCAAAGAACCTTCGGATGTCCACTTCCAAAACATAGCCGCCCTGGGTGTTCATCAGGTGCGTCCGAAAAGCTTCCAACGCTTGGTGCGCCGATCGTCCGGGTCGAAAGCCATACGAGCATTCCAGGAAGTCCTGCTCGAAGATCGGTTCCAACAACATGACGACGGCCCGCTGGAGGATTTTGTCCTCCAACGTGGGGATTCCGATCGGGCGCGTCTCGGTGCTCGAGCCGCCCTTAGGAATGTGCACACGCCGCACGGGCGGCGCCCGGTACGTGCCGGATTTCGCGCGGTCGAGCAGGCGCTGAAGGTTGCCCTCCAAATCCCGTTCGTACTCTTCCGCGGTTACTCCGTCCACGCCCACCGCTCCATCCTTACGGGTGCGTCGGTACGCTTCCTTAAGCCAGTCGATGTCCATCAAGTAGGCCAGGGAAGTGAATGTCATCTGCGGCGACTGTTGCGCCAGCTCTTCTATCCGTTCTTGTTTCGTTGACACGCTGGTCGAATTTCGAGGCATTCGCCGTGTTCCCTCAGAACGGTTCCATGATCCGGCGTCTCGCTTCCCTCCCTTGGCTCCGGCCGGGGGCCGTTCGCCAGCTTCAACGGTACTATCAAGACGCTATGACTTCGTGCCGCCCATCCCACCGCGCTTCGTTGCCTTCGCTTGGCGGTACCTCAGCGTTCACTCGTTGCTTCGCTCCCCGGCGGACGAGTGCGCCGACGAGGCCTGGAGTTGGTAATCCGGTGTCTCCAGCCGGAGATTCGCTGAGGAAACGACACGATCTCTCAAGTTCCTGAGGAATCCCGATTGTCCGTTTGCACATGTTCAGTCGACTCCGGCAGGATCGACGACACCAGACCATTGCGGTGTCGCGACGCGGCCCTTGTTCATCGAACGGCAAAGGCTCCCGCGTTGGGTCTTTCGAAGCTCAATAGCATGGCTTTCGGACTCGCTGTCTACGCTTCGCAGGCCGGGTTACCCCGACGCCACGCAAGACTCGCTTCCGGCCGCTGGTCAGGCGCTACCGGACGGGCTTTCCACCCGCAAGATTCCGCTGAAAGGTTTCAGAGTGCTGATTACATCTCATCCCCCTTTCTCAAGCTTCTTGACGCAATCGATGGGACCGAAGCAGCCCATAAGAACACTCGCATTACCGCTCGTTGGCTGTTCGCAGTGCTGAAAGTGTTGATCCCCCAGCACCGGGATCGGGCACTCCCAGCGGCTCCGTCGATCGACGAACGTATTCGCCAAGGGTGCCCGCCCCGCAATCCGTTGACACCTCGTTTGCGCCGCTGACCGGGCCGTCCGTGCCCGTCGCAATCTGTGCGGCGGCCTCGTTGCCGGGAGTGCTGTCCGGGATCGCCGGCAGCCGGGCGAACTTCGCGGCGACGCCGCAAGAGTTAAGGCCGCAAACAAGAAGCCGCAGACCGTGCAGGGCCGCCGTGTTTACCTGTCATCTGTCCTTCGGCGGTATGACGAACGCGTGATCGACGGTTTCTTTCTGAAAGCCGATAACCTCCGGAAAGCGAAGTCCGGCGAGAACTTGCACGTCGAAGATCTCCTCGACGGCGGTCTGGAACTCCAGGAATGCAATGATCTGGCCGCTGCGGAGATCGATCGCGGCTACGCCGCACTTGAGCTGATCGCGGCGCTCGGCCAGCGGAACACCGTCCATCGCCGAGGTCGCACGAATTTTCGATAGCCCGACAAAGGCATACGGGCCGACCATCGCCCATCCGCGGGTGAAGCCGGGAAGCTGCACCACGGTTTCGCGGCGGCCCGTGGCCGAATCGACGAGCACCACGCCGCCGGTGCCCGATTCCAGCACCCACAGCCGACCCTCGTGCCAACGCGGCGAGTGAGGCATCGACAGACCACGGGTGACGAACTCGCCGGTGGCAATGTCCATGACGATGCCGCCATGCGGCTTGTCGGCACGCCAACCTCCGGCGGCGTCGGTCTCGCCGAGGGCGGTGACGAACGCCGGCCGTCCCTCGCGCAGCGCCAGGCCGTTGAGGTGGCAGCGGTCCTCGGCGGCCAGCGCGGTGATGAACGGCGGCCGCCACCGCGGCACGAAGCTGTAGTCGGGGTCCAGCGTGCAGAGGCACGAAAACCGCGTGCTGACGAACCACAACTCGTCGCCGGCCCAGGCCACTTCGTGAATACCGATGTCGCCGGTAACATGGGACGAACGGGGCAGGTAGCAGGCGTCATGCGTCTCCACCGGTTCGATCTGCCGCGCGATGTCCGGGGCGTTCCGCAGCGTCCAGATTTGGTTGCGCGTGCCCACAACAAGGCGGCGCGCATCGGCCGCTATCCCCATCGGTCTGTCGAAGGTGCGGACCAGCATGGAGAGCCCCGGCCCCTGCGCGCGGGCCACCAGCAGCTTGTTGGCCTGGTAGGTACTCACCACCAGCGACGCGCCGAGTTGGCCGAGCAGGGCCACGAAACCGTCGGTCGGAGCATAGTGAAAGGCCACCGGTTGGGGCGGAGCCGGTGCCGGCGGGTCGTCAGGAAGTGTGCGCTGCTGCGCAGTTTTGCTGGCGGCGGGCTGCGCGGTGCGCGTGGCTAGAGCGTCCATAATGTAAATCACCCTCGTTAGAGTTTGTCACCCCGCGCGTCGCCGGTCCAGGCCCGGCGGCTCGCGGGTCGAAAATACGTCGTGCCAACAAGGCGTCCTACCGGCCACGCTTCTTCTGTCCAAATCCCATGAAATCATCGATCGCATCGTCAATGTCCGATGCGAACCAGACTTGATCGTGGCACTTACCGCCGCGACGCACTCCGTCGTCGTTCAAAATGGTGCCGAGCGCCTGACCGTCGTCCATCAGTGCACCGTTGGCATTCGCGAGATTGACGAAGAACGTCTCGTCGGCCTCCTTCTTCTTGTCCCCTTTCACTGAAATGGTGATCGTCTTGCTCGTCTGGCCGGGGGCGAACGTCAGCCTGCCGCTCTTGGCGACGTAATCGTTGTTGCCCGTCTTGCCCGTGCCGTTGGCGGTGGCATAGTCGACCGTCACCGGGGCGTCGTACGCGGCCGACAGGCTAACGGTGAACACAAACGACGTCATGCCGGAGTTGCCTTCCTTCTTGCTCACGTCGCTGATGCTGATGCGCGGCTCGTCGTCCACGATCGTGCCCACGCCCTGGCCGTCGACAATGGTCGCGTTGGTCGCGCCGCTGAGGTTGACCAGGAAGGTTTCGTTCGCCTCACCCACCCGGTCGCCCTTGACCAGGACCGTGATTGCCTGGCTGGTCTCGCCGGGGGCGAAGGTCAGCGTGCCCGAGGTAGCCTGGTAGTCGCCGTTGGCCGCGGCGCTTGCGTCGGACGTGCTGTAGTTGACCGTCACCGGCTGACCGTAGGCGGCGGAGAGAGTTACCGTGAAGGTGGCCGGCCGCGTGCCGGTGTTGCCTTCGGTGACGGTCGCGTCGCCGGTGTTCATCGACGGCGGGGGCGGCGGGCTGATACCCTCGAGCAACACCGACACGGTGTTCGAACCGTAGTTGGCCGTCGCGATGTCGAGGGTGGCGTCACCATTGAGGTTAGCCGCCACGATGTCGGCGGGTCCGCCCCCAGTGACAAATGCCTCGGGGGCACGGAACGTGCCGTCGCCGTTGCCTTGGAGCAGGTATACGTTTCCGGTTGCATAGTTAGCGGTCGCGATGTCCAGCTTGCCGTCGCCGCTGAAATCTGCGAGTTCAATCGGCGCCAGCGAACTGGAATCGACCACGTAGCTGCTGCCTGCGGCGAACGTCCCATCGCCATTGCCGAGCAGGACCTTCACGCCGCCCTCGTTGGTGTAAATGGGATAGGAGCCCCCATAGTAGCCATAATAATAGCCGGTGATCCTCGAGGAGAACGTTGTCACTGTCAGATCGAGCGTGCCGTCGCCATTGACGTCACCGACCGCCTGACTGGTACGCCCGGGGACGGTTGCCGCCACCTGGGCAGGTTGGAAGGTGCCGTTGCCGTTGCCCAATAGCACGCTGATGTTGTCGCTGCCACTAAGAGCCACAAGGTCGAGCTTGCCGTCGGCGTTCAGGTCGGCGATGTCCACCTCTCCGGAAGCAGCGACGGGCAGAACCTGGGGCGCGGCGAACGTGCCGTCGCCGTTGCCCAACAAAATGCTGATTGCGTTACTTCCCGACATTGCCACGGCGAGATCGAGATCGCCATCGCCGTCCAAGTCACCCTGGGCAACCCCCGTTGGTGTTCCGTCGCCGAGGTCCTGGGTCGTGCCTGGGGTGAACGATCCATCGCCGTTACCGAGTAGGACCTGCACGTGGCCGACGTTGGTGAAAATGGGATAGGAGCCACCGTAGTAGCCATAATAATAGCCGGTGATCCTCGTGGAGAGCGTTGTCACCGTCAGGTCGAGCTTGCCATCGGCATTGAGGTCGCCGACCACCATGTCCATGCCCACCTGGCCGCCGAGGGAGTAGCTTACTTTGTCGTGAAACGTGCCGTCGCCCCTGCTTAGAAACACGCTCACGTCGAGGCCCTGGTTCGCCGTCACCAGGTCCACGTGGCCGTCGCCATTGAAGTCGCCAGCGGCGATGGCGTGAGGGCCCGATCCCGCTGTGTAGTTCACCGCGGGGGTGAAACTGAGCATGCGGCGCTCTTCGAGAGGTTCGATGCTGATGCGACGCGCCACGAACCGCGAGCGCGCGGCCCGCCGCGACGATGGCCGGCTGGGTAATCCTGACGAACGAGATTGCAGGGAATCAATGACAGAGCGAAACCACATGGGTGTCTCCTTAGTGACTCGGGTCTGCTCTATAATCGAGTCGGCCACCGCTTGCGGCGCGCAGACCGTGCGCCGCTTCGGGATAACTCGCAACATGCGCGTTTGGCCTGGCCGGTGAGGAGCTTGCCTGACAGTAAGGCCTCACCGGCCGCTTTTGTTTCAGGGGTTGCCTGCACCGGGCGAGGAAATGGTCCCGTTGAAGGAACCGGTGGTCATGAAGTTGACTGCGTCGAACAAGCGCTCGCAGATAAAGCCGCCGGTGGCGCCGGCGAACCGACCCGTACCGCCGGTGATGGTCGCCGTTTCCGCAATGTAGATGACGCCGGGTGTCGGCGTTGGCATGGATTGCCCGGCAAAGCTAGCGAACAACGTGTCGCCGTTGGCGGCCGTGAGATGATAGGACCCGGTCGCGGTCCCGTTAGCGCGGTTCACCCGGTGTGGGATTGCCAACGTGAACCGACCAAGGTGGGTAGCCTCACCCGCGGCGTTCACAAGCACATCCACGATGAACGGGGGGCTAACCGGGGTGACGGTAACAACCCCTTCCAAGCGACCCTTGAAAGGCACCTGCTCTCCTGCGGCCACGGGGCCGGCGAGCCCCAATACGGCCAAAACTGCGAGCGCGAGATAAGCTGCGGAACTGTGACGTTTCATGGCATCTTTCCTTCTCGTCTGCAATACAATGGAAGGACATCGCCGTCGGCGCGCAGACTGATCGCCGGGGAGATGCCGGGCCGGTGAGTGTCCTTCTTTGCCGTTGGGACTCACCGGCCGCTTTTTTTCGTACGTTCGGCTTTCGAGCCGGACGCATCACGTCTTACTTCTGAAGCTGTCAGGGTCGAAGATCTGGCCGGCGGATTTTTCTGATCCTTCCGTTCTATTACACCCAACAGCCCCGTCGCCTCCGCCGCTCTAAGGCAACCAAGCCGACAAGACCCGCGACGGACAGGGCGAAGCTGGATGGTTCGGGCACGGGGGTCAGCAAAAACGCGTGGTACTCGCCGCCGATCAGCCCGAATCCCGTGATCTGTCCGGCATCGTTGATTCCCCACGCTTGTCTTAACTCCCAACTCGCCAGCGGATCGATAAGCGAATTCAAGTCGACCATGCCGCTGCCGCTGGTGTAAAGAAATGCATGTTGGGCGGCGTTGCCGGTTGTGTAGGACTGGCCCGTCACCTGACCGCTGGCGTTGATGCCATACCCATAGCTTTCGGCTCCGCCCAGTGTTCCAAGGTCGTGCATCGTGCCGTCGTTCAAAAAGGCGTGGTACGGGAAGCTCCCGGTCGTGCTGGACTGGCCCGTTACCTGACCGCTCGCGTTGATGCCCAACCCCGTACTAATTGTTCCACCGAGCGTTCCCAGATCGTGCATCGTGCCGTCGTACAGAAATGCATGTCCGGCGGCGTCTCCGGTCAGAGAGGAACCACCAGTTACCTGACCGCCGGCGTTGATGCCAAGCCCGGAGCTGTATGTTCCACCCAACGTTCCCAGGTCGTGCATCGTGCCGTCGTACAAAAAGGCATGTTGGGCGCCTCCGGCCGTGTAGGACCAGCCTCCTACTTGACCGCTGTCGTTAATGCCCCACCCAAAGCTGCGTGTTCCACCGAGCGTTCCCAGGTCGTGCATCGTGCCGTCGTAGAGAAACGCGTGGAGTTCAGCGTCGCTGGTCGTGTAGGATTGGCCGGTCACTTGACCGCTGGCGTTGATGCCATACCCATCGCTCAATGTTCCACCGAGCGTTCCGAGGTCGTTCATCGTTCCGTCGTACAGAAAGGCGTGGGAGGTGCCGCCGGTCGTGTAGGAAGTGCCTGCTACTTGACCGCTGACGTTGATGCCAACTCCTTTACTGGCCGTTCCACCGAGCGTTCCCAGGTCGGTGACGGCGTACGCAGGCGGTGTGGCAGCCGCGGGGTCAGCGAGCCCCATGACGACAAAAACCGTCAACACGAGGATAGCTACGGAACTTTTTCGTCTCATCAGCGGTTCTCCTGTTGGTCTGCGATACAATGGATGGACATTCTTCCCAGCGCGCAAACCGAGCGCCGGGAAGATGCCGGGCCGGTTAGTGTCCTTCTTCGCGGTTGGGACTCACCGGCCGCTTTTTTTGTACGTCCGGCTTTCGAGCCGGACGCATCACGTCTCACTTCTGAAGCTGGCAGACTATGTAGGTCAGGCATTTGCCTGACATGAAGCTCGTTGGGCGATGCCTGTCAGGCAAATGCCTGACCTACTTTTCTTTCTGTTCGTTCGCCCCTAATAACTCCGCCGCCTCGGCGCGGAATCGCTTGAGTTGTTCATTGGTCGGCGCGTTCGCGTCCATCCACTCGACGGCCTTCGCATACCACTTGCGAGCTTCATCCTTGTTGTCCAGTTGCCAGTTGGCCATGGCCAGTGGGAACCATTCCAAACTGTCCCCGGCGGAGCCGAGTTCCCTCACTCTCTCCAGGGCCGCAATGGCGGCTTTCCACTCCGCCGCGCGGTACTGCGCAACGCCGAGCGTTTGCCAATAGAACCCATTCTTCGGCTCCAACTCGACGACCTTCTGCGCAAGCTCCAAGGCCAAGGCCGAGTTGCGCAATCGCGCATCGGGAGCAGTGGCCAAAGTCCACGCCAAAGAATTGAGCGCCCCCGCGTTTTTCCCTGCAAGCTGCACAACTTTTCGATAGGCCTCGTCAGCTTCGCGCGGTCGGTTAGTGGCGGCCAGCGCTTGCGCCAGACCGCTGTAGACCTGCCACAGATCCTCGTATGTGGGGAATTCGGCGATGATCTTCTGGTACGAATTGATGGCTTCGAGATAACTCTTTTCGGCGTCCTCGACGCGTTTGTCCGATGCCTGCAGTTGAGCCAATCGACGTTGGAAGACGGCCCGAAACCTCTGGTAGTCTGGCACTGCGGGATGGACTGTGGCCCGTTGGCTAAACTTGTCAATGGCCTGGCGAATCGTAACTTCCGCCTCGGCCTGCTTGTCTTGCGGCAGCAGGACGTCGACCAGGGCAAAGTACCTTTGCGCCAGTCGGGCTCGGTATTCGGGATTGTCCGGAAAGTCGCTCACCAGCGCCACGCAAATATCGACACTTTTTCGCGCCGCGACCAAGGACTCCTGGGCATGGCCGCCGGCCACGAGGATCGTTTTTAGTCGAGTCAGGGTGTCGACC
>JBGQKM010000155.1:0-14226 GCA_041499515.1 Planctomycetia bacterium
GTTTCGCAACAAGGCGTATTGGTTGGTGCTGGGCCTGGGGGCCGCGCGTTTCCTGGCTTTCTGGAGCATCATCTACGCCGTCACCCAACTGCCGCTGTCCCCCGACGTGCGCAAAGTGTTCTTGCAACAATTCGGCTTCAGCGCCGACGCCGACGTCAACCAGGACAACGGCTATATCACGTTCATGCAAGGGCAGAGCGTGATCGTGATGATTCTTTTGGCCTTTTCCGGCAGCCTGTTGGTGGGCTCCGACTTCCGGCTCAAGACGCTGCCGTTTTATCTTTCGCGCCGCATCGACAAGCGGCACTATATCGTCGGCAAGCTGCTGGCCGTCAGCAGCGTGGTCTCGATCCTCACGATCGTGCCGGCCCTGTTGCTGTTTTTCGAGTACGGCATGTTCACCTCGTCGACCGCTTATTGGATCGACAACTGGCGGATCTTGGTGTCGGTGCTAGCTTTTGGCCTCGTGATCTGCGTGGTCAACAGCATCCTGCTGGTCACGATTTCCGCCTACTTGCAGCGGATCGTGCCGATCACCATCACCTGGGCCAGCCTGTTTTTGCTGCTGGGCCGAGTGGGCGATTTTCTGTTTCGCGAAACCGACGACGAATTTTGGCGCCTGCTCGACCCATGGCGCGACATGCGACTGGTGGGCCGGCTCTGTTTCGGGTCGTTTCCGCGCGACATCGACGCCGAGCTGGCCTGGTGGGCCCTGGCAATCCTGAGTGTGTTGTGCGCCGTCAGTTTGGCGGCGTTAGTGCATCGCGTGCGCGCGGTGGACGTGGTCGAATGATCGGACGCTGGGGACAGTCCCGGCGTTTTCGGAGAGGGGGACAGTCCCATTTTGCTCCGAAGACTCCGCAAAATCGGGATAGTCCCCGGCGATTTTGTCCGCGGGCTCTACGTCAAATCGCGATACTCGCGGCGTGAAAAAATCACGATCGCCAGCAGCAATCCGCCCACGGCGATGCCCGCCAGGGCCCAACTGGCGGCCCGCACGCTCAGCGGCTCGAACCACTGCGGGTCGGGCGGGGGAAGGCCTCGCTCGGCGCCGGCCGCATACAGGATCGAACGCCCGTAGTAATTCACCGCCACGCGTTTGATGATGCCCGGCAGGTTGCCCAAGAGCAATTCCATGAACAACGCGTACACCAGCGCGATGATCGTCGAGTGCCGAAACGCCACCGCGAACAGGTGAAACAAGCAGACGTAGGCCAGCGTCATATAGATGATCGCCGGGAGGTAGAGGGGAAAGGCCGCCTGTCCCACCTCGCCCGCCAGGCGGCAATAAATCCAAAAGCTGCCCACGACCAGCCCCAAGACCAAGGGCAGCGTGGCGGTGAACTTGGCCACCAGCACCAGCGCCCGCGGGATCGGCCGCACCAGCACGAACACCAGCGTGCGGTCCTCGCGATCGCCGCCGATGCTGGCCGTGCCAAAGGCCAGCGAACAGATCGGCACGACGAACGACGCGAAGACCAGGATCATGAATTCGCTGAACTGCCGAAATTCGTCGGTCGAAAAACCCTCGGCATTAAAGTGCCGCCGCACGACGTACAACAAACAGGCGGCAAGCGGCAAAAGCACCATCAGGGTGTTGGCCGACCAGAGCAGGCGGCGAAACGTGAGCGACGCGAGCGTGAGCCAAGCGCGAAACAATTTCATGGCCGGCCCTGCTGCAAATAGTCGAACACGGCCTCGGCCCCGGAGTCGAGCGTTTGCAGGCGGCGCAGGTCGATGCCGTTGGCGCACACCAGATCGCCGACCTGAGCGAAAAATCGCAGCGGATTGCGCGTCCGCACGATCAACACGCTGTCGCGAACCTCCACGCCCAGCACGTCGGGGTTCTCGGCCAGCAGGGCCGCCAGGCGGCGCGCGGGCTCGGCCACGATCTCGACCGTCAGCGGCCGATATTGCATCAGGTTGCGCACCTCGGCCAGCGTGCCGGAGGCGATGATCCGCCCGCGCGACATCATCAAGATCGAGCTGGCCAACTGTTCGATTTCGACCAGCACGTGGCTGGAGACGAGGATGGTCTTGCCCTGGCCGGCCAGGCGAAACAACAGCTCGTTGATTTCGCGCCGTCCGCCGGGATCGATGCCCGAGAGGGGCTCGTCCAACAACAGCAGCCAAGGATCGTGCACCAGCGCCTGGGCCAGCTTGATGCGCTGGCGCATGCCGTGGCTGCAGCCGGCCAGTCGGCGCCGGGCCCGATCGGTCATGCCGACTTCCTCCAGCACGTGGTCGGTGCGTTGGCGAGCTTCGCGGCGCGAAAATCCGTTGAGCCGCGCCATGGTATACACGAAATCGCGGCCGGTCATCTCCTCGTAGAAGTTGTTCGTATCGGGGCTGTAGCCGAGATGGTTTTTGGCCGCCGTGCTCCAGGCCGCGTGCCGGCCGATCCGCACGGTTCCCTGGCTGGGTCGCAACTGGCCGCTGGCCAGCTTGATCAGCGTCGACTTGCCCGCCCCGTTGGCCCCCAGCAGCCCCGTGATGCCGGGCCCCACGCGGCAGCTAATATCGTTCACGCCGATGACGGGTCCGTAGAACTTCGTGACGTGTTCGAACGAGAGCAACAAGCTGCTTTCCGGTGCGTGGTGTGTCGCATCGCTGAAGTGAGAGTGACCGGCGCGTTGCATCGGACATGCCGTTGGGCGTGGGACGGAAACCCTTTTATCGTACCCGCAGCGGCAAGCGGGATGCCAGGGGGCGAGCGGCACGGGTAGTGGGCTAGTTTGGCGGGAGTAACGGCAAAACCGCATCGTCAACGAAGTTTGCGCCGAATGAACCAAACCACCGCGACCACAATGAAAAGAGCCAACGCGAGTTCGGCTGCGGCGACCAGCCATGAGAACTCGTGGTACTCGAATTGAATGTCGCTCATGGCCTTGATTCTACCAGGCCGGGCCGCGGGCCGGTCTAGTTTGCGGGAATCGCCCTTGCAAACGTGAGGAAGCGATCCCGCAAGGCCCGTTTCTCCGATTTCGTAAGACCACTTGGCATTTGCAATGTGCAGTGCGATTCGTTAATTGTCCCTGGCCTATATGGATCTGGCTCTGGGCAATGCGTAACGACCAATCCAAGTGTCACGCAATCTCGCATGCTGATCATAAGCACTGAAGTTCTGTTGGTTCCGAATACTGTATCGGCGGGCGTCCGGAGCTTCGACCAATCGCACGACAGGCCATCATCCCATTGCTGCAGAGTACATGCGATTTCCTTTAGCTGGCCGCTTCCGTCGACCCAACTGGAGTCGATATGCCTGTAAAAGCAGTCACCGGCAGCGAAGGGCGGATTGCACACATTCAAGAATTTCTAAATGCGCGATTCAACATCGAGGATGAGCGCGAAGGCGGTGCCCTGCGAATATTGCCGGTCTTCTCCCGAAGACACAAGATTGGGGCCATCGTACAGCGCAAAAATAACCGAATCACTGTCGACTTCAAGATAAAAGCGCATCCCGTTGTTTAAACGCCAGTCGACGAATGCCCCAGTGCTAATCGGGTCGACCTGGGGGGGAGGAAGATCAGATAACGTCTCGGCAAGTTGCAATATGCTCAAGACGTAATGGATGCATTTGGCGTCTGCCGGTTTGCCCGAATATAAATCCCAATTGTTTTGCAGATTCTCAAACGAACGAACATTGTTTCTAATCGCGTCGAATTCTTGCGCGCGCTCGTAGCCACCGACAAGCGAGGATTTAGCGTGTAAAGGCATCACTTTCTTGCGGTCAGGCTCCTCGGCGTCGATCGATGCAATCAACGAATACGATTGCTCTCCGCAGCGTGGATCATCTTTAATGGTGCTGTATCCCACACTCATGGCAATCGCCCCCAGTGTTTATGCCATTTGGCGCTCGTAAATTCCGCAAACGCAGTGACTATCCATTTTCGGCCGCGGTCGAACCATTCTTCCATTTTGGCGTCGGCATCAAAGCCCCTGACAGTTAGCTCGAAAACGAGGATTGAACCAAGCGTCAAATGCCAAGCGGGACGGATGCTCGCCCGAAGCCGACTTTTCTTGTCTCCGGCAACAAACGAACAAGAAACCGACGTAGATTCTGGCGGCGAGATAGTTTTGCCCTTCTTGTCCCACTTGAAATCAGGAAAAACCTCGCCGACATTTTCGGTCGAGATATGATTCAAATAAGTAATCTCGTACTGTACCGGATGTATTTCACCAAGATCGTTGTCTCCGACGAATGTACAGAAATTCTTCCACTCTTTGAGAAAGGCGGGCTTTACGACCTCAAATCGTGGATAGACATGTTGTTGACTGATGAGTCTCCAGTTGTGCAAAAAGCGATCTCGTTGCACCTGGATTAGCCACTCGCCTGATGGTTCCTCAAAAAACACACGCGGCAGCGGTGCGGTTTGCATTATCTCAATGCTTGGCTCGCCACCGCTGCCTGCGGCCTTGGTAAAGTCCTCAATCTTTCCCGAAATCGTGGGGTTCTCTTTGCATGTCGGATAGCGACTGCGAATAGTTTCCCAGAATAGACCCATGTGGGGCGCAAGAAATGCCGAGAGCGGATGAAATTGCACCCCAATGACGACTTCCACGACTGGAGGCCGTTCAAACGACGGAAGTTTCTCAGCCATTTATTCGATTGGCGTTATTGGCTTACAGGGCGCACAACCATCCAGAATATTATAGCGTCATTAAGCGCGTTCGGCTACTCTGAGGCCCAAACGAGAGGCACAGTGGCGTACGTAAACGTGCGCGTATTCGTTTTTGGCATCTCCTGGACCGGTTTGGCCAGCGGCGCGCAAGAAAATCGCCGCCCGCTCTACCGCGCTTTGCGCGTGGCGTCGGTCATGTCGGTGGGGGCGGGTTTCAGCTTGCGGCCTAATGGGCCGCGGGGCACGAACGCGTCCTGACCCTCGATCACTTCGATCGATTGGACGGCGCGGCGCTGATCGTAGACGACTTCGACCTTGATGTCGGTGCCGTCGGCCAGCGCCTCGGCCGGAATGCCGACGACTTCCCACAGGCCGCCGGTCACGACGTCGGCCGCCCCGTGCACCAGCGCTCGCCCAGCCTTGATCCCCTTGCTATAACCCTGCTTGAAGGCGAACACGTCGGTCGTCAGGCCGTCGCGCTCTTCGCTATAAACCGGCGCTCCGAGCTCGGCGATCACGTGCAAGCGGGGCGTGCCGGGCGTGAGCACGCTGAGTTTCTTCTTGCTGGGCTGCTGCGTCGCCTTGAACGCGGCGCAGCCTGAACTGCCCAGCAGCAACGCGCAAAGAACCACGGCGAGCGAAGCCGGGCCGACACCGGTTCTGAGACGGCGGCACGGGCGAAAATGCACAGGCGCCTCCTGGACAACAAGGGGGGGCAACTATAGACGCACTGGCCAAAAGTCGTCAATGCCAGCGGCCCGGCATACACTGCAGATTGCCGTCGCTCGACATACAATGGGCAAGCTGAGGGTCAGGCAGTCCCGTGGAGAATGGATGATGTCGCGAAGTGTTTTGCTAGCAGCCCTGCTGGCGTTCAGTGGAACCCTGGGCTCGTGCGCGAAAGGAGACCCAACAATGACGATGTCCCTAAGCAGTTCGGCGTTTAAAAACAACGAGCCGGTGCCGCGAAAGTACACCGAAGACGGCAGCGACGTTTCGCCGCCGATGGCCTGGAGCGAGGGCCCCGCCGGCACCAAGGAGTTCGCCCTGATCCTGGATGATCCCGATGCCCCCAGCAAAGAGCCCTGGGTCCATTGGGTGATTTACAAGATTCCGGCCGACGTGCGGGCGCTAAAAGAAAACGTTCCGCCCAAGCCGCGGTTGGAGGATCCGCCCGGAGCACTGCAGGGTCGCAACTCATGGCCCTCGGGCCGCACGGTTGGCTATCGCGGACCGGCGCCGCCGGCGGGTCACGGCACGCACCACTATCAGTTCCACATTTACGCGCTCGACGCGGCAGTGGCGCTCGAGCCGGAAATGGACAAAGCGTCGCTCGAGCGCGCGATGCGCGGACACATCCTGGCCGAAGGGCGGTTAGTCGGCACGTACGGCCGCTAGAACCGGTTTCAAAACTGCGTGCGGGAGAAGGGGACAGTCCCATTTTGCTACGAGGCGGAGCGCAAAATCGGGACAGCCCTCAGAGTTTTGAAACCGATTCGAGAATTCGCTGACTCGTTTTAGCGATTGACCGGGGCGGTGGGATTCACAGCGTTATAGGGCCCGGCCGGCGGCGACGGCTGCGCACTGAACGGCGGAAATTGCGAAGCGGTCGACGGCGGAATCTGAGTGCCGGCCACCAGCGGATTGACCGGCTGCGCGTTGGGATTGTTGGCCACGCTCGGCGGATTATACGCTCCGCCCGGCGCGCCTTGCGGCGGCGCGATCGCCGGACCATTGGCCGGGTTGGCAGGCCCATTGGCCGCCACGCCCGAGCCCAGCGGCTGCGTGGCGTACGGCGTCACGGGGTAATTCGTGCCTGGATAAACCGGGAAACTGCTGGACATATTGGGCTGCTGCACGGCGCTAGGCGGCTGTACCGTGTTGGGCGGCTGCGTGGCGGCGGTCGGCATCGTGACGGCCGGACTTGTAGTAGCCTGTCCGCCAAACGTCGGCGGCGCGGGGGCGTTGGTCAATGCCGACTTCGACGGCGTGGCACTTTTGCTTTTCGAGCTGAACTGGTTCCAGAACGGATTGGAGCAACCGAAAAGGGCAAGCAGCGTCGCGGCGATTAACGTACCGGTGGCAAGAGAAACTCGCATACGCACGTCCTTGTAAATTGCGTGTGATGGATCCGCCGCCAGGCAGTCGCGATTCGAGTGAATCGGTTTTCGCCACAGAGCGGAGGGGTGGGAAGCGTGGCAGGGTTTGATCGTTGGGGGTCTGACAGGAAGTGATCGGGCCTGTCTCTATTCGTTATTCGGCCGCCCAACCGCCAGAACCTGACCCAATCCGAAAAATCCTGGCGACCCATAAAATGCCGTCAGCCGGCATTGCCCACCCCGGGCCGTGCTACCACGGTCTCCATGTAGTCGCCGTTGTGCACCGCGTATTGCTTGTTGCTAGCGATCAGCAGCAAGTCCCCCAGCCGGCCGTCGACGTAAAACGCCGACATCTTCACCCGGGCTTGCTCCTGCTGCATCCGCGCGTTGGTGTCGGGATCGATGGCATGAAAATCAATCTTCGCGCTTTCGACCAGTTCCTGGATGACGCTCGGAGGACCCTGCTCGATCACGCGCTTTAGATGCGCATCGGCGTCCGGGCCGGACATTTCCGACAACACGACGAACGATTGCGCCGCCGCGGCCGTTTCGCTGGTGCCCGATTCCTTGGTCACGAAGGTGCGCTCGTGGTCTTTCAGGTCCCGCAGTTTTCCGATCGGCAGCCACTGCCGGCCGAAGCGTACTTGCGTGTCGGCGGTCAAGAACGTCGTGAACGGCAGGATGCGTCGCAGTAGTTCAACATGCGATGCGTCGACGTGACGCCGCCAGACCGACTCGAGCCGCGGATCCCAGAACAGGGCCATCCACAGTTTTTCATCCAGGAACTGTTTGCAGGTGTTCAAGTCGGTGGCCGCGCCGTCCAGATAGGCGTCCAAGAGCGGACGCATGCCCGCGTGCGCCACTTCGGCAATCTCGAAGATGTCGATAAAGCGGTCGAAGTGCGTAAACTCGAACGCCGCGCCCGGCCGCACGTAGCGCAAGCGCCCGTCGCGATACGACAAATACGGCAGATCCTCGTCGCCCAGGGCGATCACGTTGGCGCCCGCCTCGCGGCACAGCGAAGCGAAACAACGCGCATCGTTGCCCAGGTCCTCGTAGGCCGGATGATAGGCCGAAATCAACACCACCGGCTGCTCGGTCAAGCCCCGGCGGCGCAGCATCTCGGCATATTGATAGACGGTCGTCGCCTCCGCCGGCATGCCATACACGCGGCTCATCATCGAGCCGTCAGAACGGCCGCCGACGGTGATCTCGAGCTCGACGAACTTTGGATTCCAATCCCGATCGGGAACGACGTCGGGGCGCGGATTCCAGGGCAATGCCTCGCCCTGGGCATCGTTCAATCGGCGATAGTTCGGATGATACCGCTTTTCCACTAGCGGACGCACCCACGGCACTTCGCGAAAAATGGCATTGGCCGCGGCAAAGAAACCGTGCATCGCCGGACCGGCCGCTTCGATCGTCGAAAGCGTGTGCGCGGGAATCTCCAGCGGCTGTGCTGGCACGGGCCACGACAGCTCTTCGCCCGGGTTGTGCTGATTCAATAGCTGCTGCAATTCCGCCCGCACGCGCTGCAGCTCGGCAAGCGTCGGCTCGATCAGCGGGGCCGTTTGTCGACTTCGAGTTCCTGGCATGGTAGAGCCCGCGAGAATTTGGGAATCAAGAACAGAGCGGCCGGCAACGTAGCCAGCCCCATCACCGCCACGGTTTGCGCCGCGTCGAGCCGCGTCAGCAGGAACGTCAACCAGCCGGCGGAGGCCAGCATCGCCACGCTGGTCAATAAATTCACCGCCGAAGACGCCGTGGCTCGCACGGCCGAGGGCATCAGCCGATGCTGATAGTCGTCGGCAATCGTATGCAAAATATCCGTACAGGCCACGACCAGCAAGTAGGCCGAGCCCACTCCCAGCAGGCCCGGCTGGCGCCAAATCGTCAGGGCGATGCCAGAGGGCGCGACGATGCATAACGCCAATAGCGGCCGCGAGCCGAGACGGTGCACCAGCCAAATGGCGGCCAGCGGAGCGACCATCCCGATGCTGTCGACTCCCAATTCCAGGCCGGCGAAACCGCGCTCGGCCAGGTTCGCCTCGGCCAGCGCCGCCTGGAACGCCTCGGCCGAAGTGCCAAAACTCGCCGCCAGCCAGACCAGCGCTAAGGTCACGGCCAACAACGCCGGTTGCCGGACGATCGCCGCAAAGCCCCGTCTGACCGCGTCGCGTATTCCGAGATGCTGGTCATCTTCATCGTCCTCGGCGTTGTCGGCGACGCGTCCGGCTTCGGCTTCCGGCGCACCTGTGCGCTGCTCGGACGTATCGAGCCCCTGGCCCGTCGGCGCATGTTCCGGAGTGCCCCAGAGAATGGCCAGCGCGATCAGTTCGCCGATGCCGCTGACGATCCAGAACACGCGCACGTCGACCAGGGCGCCCAAGGCCACTAGCGCCACGAGATCGGCGGCAATGCCGCCGGTCGCGGCCAGCGAGCGTTCGCGCCCGAAAAAACTGATCACCAGATCCTTGCGCCCGTGCCAGCGCAGATTGTCGACCACCCAGGCTTCCAGCGCGCCTGAGACTAGCGCCGCGCCGGCCCCCAGCAATCCAAACGCAACGCCCATGCCGATCAATCGGACCTGCGGGTCCAAAAAAGTCGCCGGCGGAATCGTCAGCCAGCCCAAAGCCGCCAGCACGTGCCCTACCAGCACGCAGCGCTTGCGTCCGAATCGATCGGCCCAGGCGCCGGTTGGCACTTCCATCGAGAGCGAGACCAATTGCTCGATCCCCAGCAAGATGCCCAGTTCCGGCTGGCCCAGATAGCGGACGATCAGCAAGACCTGAAACGGCATCGCCAAATGGGCAACCTCGGCCAGGAAAGTCGCCCAATAGAATCGCCCCAGCAATCGCCGCTCGTCGCCGGACGGGATCAGAGGTCCCATAAATACTCCGCCGCCGCGCGACCATCGCACTGCGGCAAGACGAGTCGCGACCCCTTCAGGCCGCCGTGAAAAATCGTTTGCACCGAGCGCACCGCCGCTGTCGAAGTTGCCGGATCGCCGCCATCGCCAGGGTTCACGTCCCAGCGGCCGAACATCGAGCAACAGACTTCCACTCGAATGCGATGCCCTGCCCGGAACAAGTGTCCCACGTGCCACAAATCAATGGAATAGCGCGCCGGCTCGCCCGGAGTTACGCCTCGCGGGCGATCGAAACCCTCGCGGAAGCGGGCCCGCAAAATGCCGTCACGAATCGTAATCGCGCGGCCGTCGGGATATTCGTCCACCAGGCGTGCCACCCAATCGACGTCGCGGGCCGTCGTGGCGGCTTCGAGCTCCAGCCGCACGTCGCCCAAGGCCAACACGGCCTGCGCAAGCGGCTGCGAGCGATAGACCAGCACGTCGTCGCGCACGTCCGGCCGCGTGTCGCGGGGCGCCAGATTCACGGGACATTCGGCCCCCTCGACCTGGTTGGGCTCCGCCGGATCAAACGTATATTGCCGCTCTCCGGCGGCCGCCGGCTCGGTTTGCAATCCGCCATCGCAAGTCAAATGCCAGGCCTGCGGCGCGACGCCCGGCGGCGGCCAGTCGTCGGCTTCCATCCATCGCCACGCGCCGGTGACGAAGATTTCCACCGTTGGCAGCGATTGCCGCTGGCCCTTGAGATGCGTTTCGAACCAGGCCAACTCATCGGTGAACGCGTCGCGCACCGCCGCGCGATTTACTAGCGCCTGCTCCGGCGGCGGCAGATCATCGAGGTCCGGCGGCGTCAACGAATGTTCCCAAGGGCCCAACAGCAGCCGCTGCCCGCCAGCTCGGCCCCCCAGCGCGCGATAGGCCAGCACCGAGCCGCGGCCGTTATTGTCCCACCAGCCGGAGACGTGCAACGTCGGAACGCGCACCTTCTGCAAATCGGGCAGCCAGGCGCGGGCTTTCCAAAAATCATCCAACTGCCAATGCCGCATCCACTCGCGAATAAACTCGTTGCGCAAACCCAGCCGCAGGTCGGCGTCGACCAGGGGACGCGACGCGAAGGCGGCGCGAAAACGGTCGTCCCACTCCGGCGCGGCTTCGTCGGGCTGACAAGTCGGACCGGTTTGAAACCAGGCCCATTCATAATCGCTCAGATCGTAAGCGCCCCCCTGAAACGGCACGTTATCGAACGCGTCGCCCGGCGCGACGCAGGCCACCATCGCCCGCAGGCAGTCGCCCGCATAGGGCGCGGCGAGCAATTGATTCACGCCGGTATACGAATGCCCGCGCGTGCCCACGCGACCATCGCACTCGGGCAATGCCGCGGCCCAGTGCAAGACGTCGGGGCCGTCGGTTTTTTCGTGTGCCAGCGGATCCCAGCGGCCGCCGCTGCGGTAGCGGCCGCGCACGTCGACGGCCAGAAACAAATAGTCGTGCGCGGCATAGCATGCCCCCAGCGGCCCCAACGCCGCGGCGCCGTACGGAGTCCGCTCGACGATGATCGGCCACGGGCCCTGGCCCTCGGGCAGGTACAAATCGGCAACCAGCGGCGTGCCGTCGCGCATCGGAATCGAAAGATTCGCGCGCAGGCACGCCATCGGCTGGGGCGGACAAGGAGAGGGCGGAATTTCCAGGTCGGCAAACGACGCGCTCATAACGCCGTGCTCAGGTAGTCGTCCAGGACCCAAGTGCGGTGATGCGACGGCTGGCCGGTCACCAACAGATCGTCCTTGTGGCGGCGAACCAGGTGGCAGCCGCCCGCGGAAACCACCGGCAATTCGTCACAGTCATACCTTCCGGAGAGCTGCGCGGCATGGAAGGCGGCGGCCGACCCGGTGCCGCAGGAGCTCGTGGGGCGGCGCACGCCCCGCTCGAACGTGCGAATCGCCAGGCCGTCGTCGCAGGGAGTGACCAGATTCCAGTTGATGCCGGCCGGAGCGCCGGTGCGGCAGACGGCCTGCCCTAATTCGGAAAATGTTTTCGCATCGTGGTCCCACAGGGCCACGTCCTGGTCGAAGCTCACGGCGTGCGGCTCGCCGGTATCGACCAGCAGCGGCGCACGCCGCAATTGAGCCGGATAGCGGCCCCGCGCCGATAGCGGCCGGGGACGCCCTAGATTGACTTCGGCAAACGCGCCACGCACGCGAACCGTTCGCCGATCGCGGCCGCAATAAAAAGTCACCGCGCGCGACTCGCAACGTTCCGCATAGCGCCAGCCGGCGTACATCAGTCCATTGGCGCAATGACTCGCCAGCCGCCCGTCACCGCCGATCACCAGAAATTCGGCACGCCGGGCCGATCCGAGCGGGCTGACGTGCAGCGTGTCGTCGACCCGCGGGCCGTCGTTGCAGACAGCTTTCGAAAATGCTTGCCAGAACCGGCGGTATGCCGCGTCCTTGAAACAGCCCTCGCGATCGTGCCAGACCAGCAGAAAGCGGTTATCGAACGTGTGTCCCTCGTCGATCTCGACCCGCGAGGTGTTGAGCCGCAGGGAGCGCAGATGCAGCGAGGGCGCGGCGAAATCCAGTGCAGCGTGCGACGTCGAAAATCCGGCTGAAACCTCGGTCTGGCCGGCTGCCAGAGCCGGATTGCGTGCGTCGCGATACATCAAAGCTTGTGCCGCCCCACCTGAGAAAACGTGGTAGCCCGACAGGGGATGCGCCCCACGGCCGTGCCACTCTCCAAGTAAATCTACCGGTTTCAACCATCGGGAAGCGTGACGCTAGCATTACGGTTTTGTCATCCGGGAGAGCCGCTTGGATAGGGAGTCACTCTGGCCGAATTAGGCCCGAAATGGACGGTCGTTCGGTATGGCGAAGTGTCTTGTCAGCAAGAACTTAAGCCATGCGAGAAATGCAGCCTGTGCGCGGCGCGTCTAGCCGCTGACCCCACCGTCGGGTGGCAATTCGTTCGGGAAAACCAGCACGACGTCGGTTCCGCGGCCAGGCCGGCTGGACAGTTCCACGGTTCCGCCGTGCAGCGCCGCGATGCTCTTGACGATGGACAACCCCAGGCCGACGCCGCCAGAGTTGGTCGAGCGCGCGCGATCGACGCGGTAGAAGCGGTCGAAAATGTGCGCCAGATGCTCCTCCTGAATGCCGCAGCCGGTGTCGGACACTTTGACTCGTAGCGAGCCTTGTTGTTTGACGGCCGCGACACTCACCGAACCGCCGCGCGGGGTGTGGGCCAGCGCGTTTTCGACCAGGTTGCCCACGGCCCGTTGAAACAGCGAGCGATTCACCCGGGCCATGATTCCCTGCGGGGCGGTGACGGTCAGGGCGATGCCCGCTTCGGAAGCGGGCGTTTCATAATAGTCGCGCAGCGCCGAGAGTTCGCGGCCGACGTCCAACGATTCTCGCGTCACGTGGGTTTTGGGATTATCGGTCCGCGCCAACAGCAGCAGGCTGTCGATCATGCGGGACAACCGCAGGCATTCTTCCAGGCATGAGCCGAGCGTGTCGCGATATTCTTCCACCGTGCGCGGTTTGCTCAGTGCGACTTCGGCCTCGCCGCGCAAATTGTTGACCGGCGTGCGCAGTTCGTGGGCGATGTCGTCGGAGAAGCGCGAAAGCCGAGAAAATGAATCCTCCAGGCGGTCGAGCATTTCGTTGAACGTATCGGCCAGGTCCGCTAATTCGGTGGGCAAGCCGGCGGACACCAGCCGCTCGTCGAGCGTGGTCGAACGAATTCGCCGTGCCGTGCCGCTGATCTCTCTCACCGGGCGAATGCCCCGCCGCGCGATCTGATAGCCCCCCAGGCTGCACATCACCAGGGCCAGGCCGAGGGTGATCCACAAGTAGGTGCGATAGCCGGCGACGATGGCGGCTTCGTGAGTGCGATCGGCGGCGACCTGGACGATGTACGCCGTGCTCGAGCCAGACGCCGCGACGCGCGCGGCCAGAACGTGAAACAGTCGTCCCTCGGGCGAGCGAAAATCGACGCCGCTGTTGAGCGGCTGGTCGATCTCGGTCGGCAGCGGAAAATCGCGCGGCGTCACCGATTGCCCCATGCCAGGCGCTTCGGCCATCATTCGCCCGTCGCCGTCGAGCAGCCGCACGTAGACTTCCGACTCGACTTCGATTTCTTTTTTCAGTGCCTTGACGTCTCCCAGCAGGGTCCGCATCAGGCGGATTTCGTTCTGCAAGAACTGGTCGTCGACGCGATCCAGGTTATTTACCAGGGCCCAATACAGCACGCCCGTGGCGAACAGCACCAGCGAAAACGCGCTCGTGGCATACCAGAACGTGAGCCGCGCCGCCAGCGAAAACCTGGCGGGCGCGGCGCCGCGCGGGGCCCGTTTGTCGCTAGCCGCGATCTTCAACGACATAGCCGACTCCGCGAACCGTATGGATGAGTTTGCGCTCGAAAGGGTCGTCGACTTTGGACCGCAGGCGGCGGACATGCACGTCGACCACGTTGGTATCGCTGTCGAAATTCATGTCCCACACCATCTCGGCAATCAACGTGCGCGACAAGACTTCTCCGGTCCGCCGGGCCAACAGCGACAGCAGCAAGAATTCCTTGGGCGTCAGGTCCAGGCGCTGGCCGGCTCGCGACGCGCGGTAGCGCACCAGGTCCAGTTCCA
>JBGQKM010000156.1:0-14225 GCA_041499515.1 Planctomycetia bacterium
AGCAGCGTCAATTCGCGCTTCTCCAAACTCACCAGCGCGCTGAACGGCCCACGCACGACTTTCAACCGTTCGCCCGGCCGCAGGTTCTGTGGCTGGTCGATGCCGTTGATCTTGGCCAGCAACTGCCAGGGGATGTTGTACCGCTGGGCAATGTCTTCCAGGCGTTCGCCTGGCTGGACTTCGTAGGGCGACTCCAGCAAATGCTGGGTCGAGTACACCACAGTGCCGGCCACCTGGTCGAGCAATTGGTGCAGTTGTTGCCGCTGGGCGATCGTCAGTTGCGGATCGTCATACCAGGAAGAGAGCTGGCGCAATGCCGAGGCCATCTGGCCGGCTTCCAGCTCGCGTTGGGCCGAGTTCATGGCGGTCGAAAAACCGCTGGCCGATCCGCCCTCCAGCGGCGGTGGACTGCCAGCCGCCGGCCCACGGTATCGGTCGGCCGCTGGGGCGTCATAGCCAGGCTGAGTCGCCGGCGGAGCGCCGATCGGGGGCCGACCCGCGGCGTCCGAGTCGTGCGGCGGCAAATAGGTATAGGGATTGGCGCGAGCCGCATCCGGCCCGGCCGATTCCGGCGGTATCGGAGCCCCCGTCGCGGGATCGTTATACGGTGCCTCGCTCGAACCGTTCGCCGCGTACGGCGGCGCATCGCTGGTTGGCGGGTAGTTTGGCGTTTCGCCGCGCACCGCCGGCGGGGCCGGAGTTCCGTTGTGCACGCCGCCAAACGGCGGCGCAATGCCCGAACCGGCCGGCGCCGGAGTGCCGGGCAGTTGTACGGTGGGCGCCGCGGCATCCCAGCCCGCGGCAACACCCGGTGGAGGCGCGTCGTTGCCGCTGTTGATGCGGACGTACACTCCATAGCCAACGCCCGCCAGGACGGCAACAATCAAGAGCGGCTTCAGCGTGTTCACAAGTTCGTCCTCCTTGACGACACTGGCGAAGAGCTCGAACGCGAATAGATGCAAACCGAAAAGGGTCGGGCGATTGCGCCCGGACATCGACCGAATCCAATCGGTCACGCCCGGGCAATCACGCCTGCGACTAGCATTCCGGTGCGGATCATAAACCACTCGGCCAATCGACACCAGACCAAGAACCGGGCCAGTGCTGTCGCTGTTAAACTGGATAAAGCAGCCGCCGGGGGACAGCCAATCTAGCCCTTTTTATCGGGATTTTTCGGCTTCGCTTCGCGCAATTTTGCCCGCACCGTCGCCAGACGCTGGGCCAATTCGCGCTCCTGCCCGCGATCGACCGGGCGGTAATACTCGCGTTCGACGCCCAGATAGTCCTGCGCCGCGATGGCCTCTGGACTGTTGTGGGAGTATTGATAGCCCTGCCCGTGCCCCAATCGTTTGGCCCCCGAGTAATGGCTGTCGCGCAAAATCACCGGCACCGGCAGCAGGCGTCCCTCGCGCACGTCGGCCTGGGCCTCGCCCAGGGCCACGGTCGAGGCGTTCGACTTGAGTGCGCAGGCCAGGTAGGTCACGGCCTGGGCCAGATTCAATTGGCACTCGGGCAATCCCACGAACTCGCAGGCTTGCATCGTGGCCACGGCCAGCGGCAGCGCGTGCGGATCGGCGTTGCCGACGTCTTCGCTGGCGAAGATCACGATCCGCCGCGCCAGAAAACGCACGTCCTCGCCCGCCTCGAGCATGCGGGCCAGCCAGTAGATGGCCGCGTCGGGATCGCTGCCGCGCATGCTCTTGATCAGCGCGCTAATCGCGTCGTAGTGGGCATCGCCGGTGCCGTCGTATTCGATCGCCTTGCGTTGGACCGATTCTTCGGCCAGCGCGCGGGTGAACTCGATTGGCTGCTGGCCGCTGGAGAGCACGCCGACTTCCAGCGCGCCCAAGGCCCGCCGGGCGTCGCCGTCGCTGACTTCGGCCAGAAAGTCCAGCGCGTCGTCGTGCAAATGCACTTCGTACTGGCCCAATCCGCGCTTGCGATCCGCCAGGGCCCGGCGCACCACCGCCCGGATGTCGTCCGGCGAGAGCGGTTCGAACTGGAACACGCGGCTGCGGCTGACCAGCGCGCTGATGATGGCAAAGAACGGATTCTGAGTCGTCGCGCCGACCAGGATCACGCCACCTTCTTCGACGTCCGGCAGCAGCACATCCTGTTGCGCCTTGTTGAAGCGGTGAATCTCGTCGACGAACAGCAGGGTTTTGTTGCCCGAGGTCGCCAGCCGGTCGCGGGCCTCCTCCAGCAGTTCGCGCAGTTCCTTGACGCCGCTGGCCACGGCGCTGAGTTGCACGAACTTGGCTCGAGTGGCCTGAGCCAGCAGATGGGCCAGCGTCGTTTTTCCCGTACCCGGCGGACCGTAGAAGATGACCGAGCCCAAGCGATCGGCCACCAGCAGCCGGCGCAGCAGCTTGCCCTCGCCCAAGAAGTGTTGCTGACCGACAAACTCGTCCAGCGTGCTGGGGCGCATCCGCGCGGCCAGCGGCTGTGCCCGCCGTCGATTGGCGTCTTCACTGGCTTCAAAGAGCGACATGCTGAGGGTCGTGGGAAAGAACCGGCGGAATGACGAGCCGTAGGCCTGAATTGTACGCGATCCCGACGCGGCGAGGGAGCGATCGAGCCGCCGTCAGCCAGCCCGGTCAAAACAACCGCAACTGCCCGCTGGCCGGCCGCGGCGGAACGAACCGGGTCGAGTCCAACGGCGGCAGGCGCTGGTCGAGGCCGAATTTTTTTTGGAAGACGTGAAAGGTCTGTTTGATGTGTTCTGCATAGGGGCCCTGCCCGCGCATCCGCGTGCCCCATTGCGAATCGTTCAGACGGCCGCCGCGCGTGCCGCGCACCAGCCCCAGCACGCGCTGGGCCTTGTCCGCAGCATGCCGCGCCAGCCAATCCTCGAAAATCGGCCGCACGGCCAGCGGCAGCCGCAGCAGGGTGTAGCCGGCCGAGCGGGCTCCGGCTTTGGCGGCGGCCTTCAAGATTGCGGGAATCTCTTGATCGTTCAAGCCCGGGATGATCGGGGCCGTCATCACGCCGACCGGCACGCCGGCCGACGCCAGCGCGCCGATGGCGCGCAGTCTGGCTTGCGGCGCCGCCGTGCGCGGCTCCAGCGAGCGGGCCAGCTCGGCGTCGAGCGTCGTGATGCTCACATAAACGTGCACCAGATTTTCGGCCGCCAACGGCGCCAGCAGATCGAGGTCGCGCGCCACCAGCGCGTTTTTAGTCACGATGCCCACCGGCTGCCGGGCTTCGAGCATGACTTCCAGACAACAGCGCGTCAGGCGGAACTTGCGTTCGGCCGGCTGATAACAATCGGTCACGCCCGACATGGTGATATGCTCGCCCTGCCAACTGGGTTCGGCCAATTCGGCCCGCAACAATTCCGGCGCGTCATATTTGACGAGGATGCGCGTTTCGAAATCCAGGCCGGCGTTCATGCCCAGCGTTTCGTGCCCCGGCCGGGCATAGCAATAGGCGCAGCCATGTTCGCAGCCGCGATAGGGATTGATGCTCCAGCGGAACGGCACGTCGGGGCTGTCGTTTTCGGTGATCAACCGCCGCGAGTTGTTGGGCAGAAACACCGTCGGCACCCGCTGCTCCTCGGGCGCCCCGTCGGTCGGATCGAGCTGCTCCCAATCGTCTTCGACCCGCACGCGCTCAAAGCGGTTCGGCGGGTTCACGCCCGCGCCGCGGCCGACGGTTGGTAGATGGCGTGGTTGCGAATCCATCTGGCGATGCCCCGGAAGCGCTCGTGAGGCCGAAATGTCGCGGCCCGCTAGTATGTGGACAATTGTACACGATCTCGCTGGATCGGCCATAGGGCTCTGTGGCTATGCGCCCGGCCCTTTGCTGGGCGATTTTTCGGGCCTGGCGGCTTTTGGGGGGTCGCGAAAGACCGACTCAAGTTTTTCTTCCCCCGAGCCGGCATCAAGCCAGCGGTCACCCCGGTCCGAAGATGAACATGATTGGGGTCGCTATTTTGCTCGTTTTTCCGCCGTTGCCTTGGACCGGTTATTTTCGCATGGTAGGCAAACAGCCATCGAGTGGAAGTGCGTGGCGCCGTGCGGCGACTGAATATGCAAAGCAGTCGCGCCGCCCGCTGGCCAGTTTGGCGTTCGTGCTGCCTCTATTGGTGCTGTACGAAGGGGGCGTGCTGGTTTTGGGGACGCAGGCGGTGCGCAATGGGGCCGACGTGTGGCTGCGGCAGACTTTGGATCTGCTCGGCTTTGGACAATATTTCTTGCTGCCCGCCTTGACCGTTGGCCTGCTGTTGGCGTGGCACCACACGACGCACGAGCGGTGGCAACTCTCGGCCGGCGTGCTGTATGTCATGTTTGCCGAATGCGCGCTGTTGGGGCTGGTGCTATTGGTGGTGGGCCGGCTCGAAGGGCTCCTGGTCGCCGGGATGCTCAGCGGGCCGCGGGAGGCCGACGACCTGTACCAGGCGCTGCCCTGGATCACGTTGGGCCAGGGTCCGCTGTTGGGCAGAATGTTGGGGTTCGTCGGGGCCGGCGTCTACGAAGAGATGTTGTTTCGGATGTTGTTGCTGCCGCCGGTGGCCGCCTGCGCCGAGCGGCTCGGCGCGCGGCGCGGCCTGCGCATCGCGTGTGCCGTGGTCCTGACAAGCCTGCTATTTTCGTTCGCACACTACCTGGGCCCGCACGGCGAGACGTTCCGGGCGTTTAGTTTTTCGTTCCGTTTTACGGCCGGCGCGTTTTTTGCACTGTTGTTCGTCTACCGGGGTTTCGGCATCGCCGCCGGCACGCACGCGATGTACGATATTTTTGTCAGCCTGGGCTAGAGCAAACTGCCGCGTGCCCAGCGGGCGAGGCGAGGCGCCGTGGCCGATTTTTCGGCACGATGCTAGCTTCGGCTGTCAAGCGTGAAGAGGTGTTTGGACAAATGTCAAGACCTGAAATTTCTGGCCGTAGCCGTGGCATAAAAAGTCTCTTTGTTGGCGCTTGCGACGCGATTATAATGAGCAGGCGTTCGTGAACGAGACCCGCGTGTTCGCAAACACTCTGAAGGAGCCGGCCCCGTGCTCACCGTAAGACCGAAAGTTGCCGAGTTGGTTTTTCAACTATACGGTCGGGCATTACATCCGGAATTGTTCCAGGTCCACAGTAGCCGCACGATCCAGCGCGGCGATTATGAAGCCACGATCCATATCACCAGCGCCGGCCACGTCGTGACTTGGCGCTATCTGGGCCTGACGCTCACCGAAGTCGCCACCAGCGCCCATCATCCCTTGCCCCAGAAACGCCGTTTGATTTCCTATCGCCTCAAAGGCGAGGGGAGCGACCGGGTGGAATGCCGCGGCGGCGCCCGTTATCAAGTCAGCTTCCAGCTCGAACCGGTCGAGCCGGAAGTTTTCTGGACGTTTCAACAGGAGCTCGCCTCCGACAGCCAACGCCAGGGCATGCTCTATCGCTTCGATTCCAGCGGCCGCATGGCCCTAGGCGCGCTGAGTTACATCCATCTCGAAGCCCGCAACCGCAGCCTGCTGGTCCAGGCCTTCCACACCTTTCCCGACGATTACGCGATCGTCAAAAGCCAATCGCTCTTCGAGATCCCATAGACGCCTCTGGCGTACCGCGTTGCTGACGTGCGGGCCATTCAACGCTTAAACGCCCCGCTCGACCCGCGTCAAAAACGGCTCGATCGCCGCCTGGAACGCCGCCGGGTTTTCCAGCGGCGCCATGTGGCCCGATTCGGGGATCACGACAAACTTGGCGCCGGGAATCGCCTGGGCCATCGCGCGCATCTCTTCGACCGTCGCAATGGCGTCGTGTTGGCCAACCACCACCAGCGTGGGCAGTGCGATGCGGGGCAAGTCGCCCCGCACGTCGGGCCGAGCCGCCATTCCTTGTAGCGCCGCGGCCACGCCCTGGGGCGCGGCGCTAAGCATCTTCTGTCGTTGCACGCCGATCGCCTCGGCGTGTTTTTCCAACGACGAGGGGGCAAACAGCTTGGGCATCATCGCGTCGACCACCCCCTCGACCCCCGCGCGAAGCACCTGCTCGGCCACCTTCAGCCGGGCCTGCGCCGCCTCGGGCGCATCGGCCGCCGCGCGCGTGTCACACAGCACCAGTCCGCGCAGCCGCGAAGCGTGCTTTCGCCAGAACTGAAAAGCGATATAGCCGCCCATCGACAGCCCGCACAGCACCACGGGCTCTGAAATCTCTAGCGCATCGAGCAGCGCCAGAAGATCGTCGGCCATTTGTTCCATGGTTGCGACGCCGCCGCGAGCCTGGCTGCCGCCGAAGCCGGGCAAATCCGGCGCGATCACGCGCCACCGCCGCGAGAGCCCGGCGATTTGCGCGTCCCACATCGAATGCTCCAGCGGAAATCCGTGTACCAGCAGGATCGGCATCCCCTGGCCCCGCTCCACGACCTGCAGGGCGACGTCGCCGGCTTGCACGATTCGCGTCCGTTCGTTTTCCGTCTGTGCATCGCTGGACGATTTCGTCAACGGACACATCCTTTCGTCGGAATCGCGCTGGCGTGGAGTTATTTCGGGTCGCTTTGCTGCCGTGCCAGCGCTGCGCGGAACGTTTTGAGTTGCCGGGCAATGGCTACGGTGTGCGGATCGAGCTGGGCCGCTTCGGTTTGATATTTGACGGCGTTTTCGTAATCCTTCTTGGCATAGTAGCAATGGCCCAGCGTATCGAGCAGCCCGCCTACGCGCCGGTTGTCGACGGTGGCCCGGGCCAATTCGACGGACTTGAGCGACAGGCGGATCGCGTCGTCCACGTCGCCTTCGGTGTTGGCCACCAGCCAGGCGATTTGGTTGTAGAAGGTGGGATCGTCGGGTGCGTCTTCGATTTTTGAGCGGCACAGGTCGATGACTTCCTTGATCTGTTTGATGATTTCGACCCGCTTGGGCGGCTCGTTCTCGGTCAACTGGTACAAGCCGATCAGGACTTCCACATTGGTGCGGTCCAGTTGCAGGGCCTTGTCCAGGTTTTCGCGCCGCCTGGCCAGGTCGCCCTGAGTGGCGGCGTGGCAGGAAAGATAGAAATGCATGTTCGCGCGAATCAGGTTGGGATTGGTTTCGACCTGCTGCTGCGCGGTGCGGATGCGCTGCATGATGTTCGCGTCTTTGTCGGCCGCGTCCAACAATTCCTGGAGCAACTGGGCCGCCTCGAGATCGAGCCCCCGATCGTGCAGGCCGTTGCTCAAACGGTCGCGAGCGATCACGTCGGCCGCCGAGCCCAGCGGGCCCAGCGCGATGACCTGCCGCCATTCCCGATCGGCCCACGTCGCCAGCCCACGCTCCACCAGCCGGGTGGCCAGGATCGCGTGTTCTTGCTGACTATCGCCGCTGATCTTGAGGGCCTTCTCGGCGGTTTTTTCGGCGAGCTCCGGCTGGCCCTGGGTCACTCGGGCTTCGCACAGCGTGTACATCAACAGGCCGTCGACTTCGAAGCTGGCCGTGAAGCGCGTCTCGACTTCGTCCAGCAGGCTCCAGGCTTTCCGCTCCACCAGATAATCGATCAGTTCGGTCAACGACGTCGAATCGCCGCGCTCGCAAAGCACCATTTGGCGCATCACGTCCACGGTCTCGGCGGACCGGCCCAGGCGCTCAAGCAGGTCGATCTTGCGCCGCAGCAGGTCCATCACGATCTGATTTTGCGTCTCTTGCGGATGCTGTTCGAGCGTCTGCCGTTCGACCTCGGTCAGCGACGACCATTTTTCCAAGGCGCCGGCCGGATCGCGCTGCGCCTGAACGTAAGCCGACAGCCATTGGGCGGCCGGGCGTTTGCTGCGCCGCAAGGTCTTCTGGATCACGTCGGCGCGTCGATTCCAGGTGGCTTCGTCCGCGGCGACTTTCTGGCCCATGATGGCCAGCGCGGCCTGCTTGGAAAGCGTCAATGATTTCTCGAACCGCACCAGCCGACACAGCCACGGCAGTCCTTCGTCCTCCGGCAATTCGGCCAACTGCTTGATCTTTAACAGCCGCCGGTCGTCGGGCTGGATTTCATATTCCTTGAGGATCTGCTGGATCTGCCGCGGATCTCCCTCGCGGGTCCAATCGGCGCGGATCAGCCGGACCAGATAGCTGACCTGCATCGCAATCTCGGGATCGTCGTGGTTCTCGGCCTCCGCCAATGCGTCGAACGCCTCGAAGCCAAGCTTGATCAGTTCCTGCTGGGCCCGCTGCCGCACGGAAAACTGCTGATCGCCCAACTGTTCGATCAGTCCCGCGACCCGGCGGTCCACCGCGTCGTCCGTTTCGCCGAGCGCATCGGCCGCCGCCCCGGTGGCCGCCAACAGCAGCACGATGCCCGCCGTTACGAGCCCGCAAGACTTCATGATCATCGATCTCCAGGGATCTTGGGTCGAGCGTCGTTCCGCCACGCCCCGTTGCGCCGCCAATTGCAGCATAGCGGACGGGGCGACCTCGGGGCAAGCGATCCCCTCTCGCGCTGGGCATGAAAGCGATGAATGGAAGTTGCCGGGCCGTCAACGTGCCACCCGGGGGCATTTAATAGATGCCGATGCTCTTGAGCGTGTTGCCGCCGCTGAGTCTCGCGGCCGAAAGGCAGCGGGTAGCGCTGTCCACGAGCTCTTTGGGGGCGAAGTTCTTGGGCAGAATTTCGACGCTGGCCAGGCCCACGCTCACGGTCAACGGAACCCCGCTTTCGGCAATCTCCAACGGCGCCAGATGCCGCACTTCCTGCACCAGCGCGTCGCAGATCTTGGCGGCCTGGTGCCGGTCGCAATTGGGCAGGGTCACGCCGAAACTATCATGCCGCAGCGACAGGCAACCGACTTGCCGCACGTCAAGCCGACGGCACGCGTCGTGCACCAGCCGCGCCATGCGATTGGCCTGCCGCGGTCCGTGCTTGATCACCAATTCCGGGAAGTGGTCGATCTCGACCAGCGCCAGACTCAAGGCCCAACGCGATTGCCGGCAGGCATATACCAAGATGGCCAAATGGTTCAACAGACCCGGTTCGGCCTCGACCTTGACTGCGTTGGGCGCAGATTGCGATGGTCGCCACAACACTTCGTCGGCTGGCGAAGCGTGCGGCCCGCTGGCCGTGGTGGGCCGGCTGCCGGCGGCTGCCGGTTCTGGCTTGCTGCGGGCGCCGGAGTCCGAGCGGTTGATGAACTGCGAAACGGCCGTCGACAACGCTTGCACCTCGTCGAGCATTTCGGCATTTTCGCACCGCGGCTCGGCCCGCGGCACATCGGGCCTGACCGACTCAGCCGCGAGTTCGACCGACACGTCGGACATCCGCGCGTGGGCTTGCACCAGCACGTCGCGGTAATCCAGCCCCGGCGGCAACTCGAGCGAAAACACGTCAGCCAACTGCGCTACTTTTTCTTGCAAATCGGCCACGAGCCGCGAGAGCTGTGCTTGCGTCAGCCGCGAACGATCGCTGCCCGAGCTCAGCACGCTGGCCAACAGATCGTAGCGCGCGTCGACCAGCAGGTTGGCCAGCAGGTTGGCCAACTGCAACATCCGCGCCACGCCGCGAGCCGCGGTTTTCGGCAGCGAGTCATCCAGCACCGTATTGCTCAATTCGATGGCCGTCAGCAGCGAGTCCGGAAGACCCCAATGGGCCAGCAGCCGAGAGGTCAGCTCGGTGTTATCGAAGCCCAGCGTTTCAACTTCCCATTTCAACAGCTCGTGTTGCGAGGCGAACGGCCGATTGATCAGCCGCGCGTAGGGTTCGCCCAACTCTTGCAACAAGACGAGCTTGCCGATGTCTTGCAGCAGGGCCGCGATGAACGGTTCGTCCCCCGGCACGTGGCAGATCTTTTCGGCAATTTCGCGCGCGGCCACCGCCTTGGTGAGCGTATGCCGCCAGCAGCGAAGCATGCTCTTGCCGGTGAATTTCGTGAACACCGATTCCGAAAGGCTAAATCCGAGCACCAGCAGCTTGAGCGGCTTGATTCCCAGCAGGGCCAACGCCTGACTCAGATCCGACACCTCGCGGCTCAGTCCAAACAGCGAACTGTTGACGACCCGCAGCACCTTGGTGGTGATCGCCGGGTCGGTTTCAATGCACTCTTTCAGCGCGTGCAGGTCGACCTGCGGCTGGTTGGTCAGTTCGAGCACCTTGATGGCCACGGCCGGCAAACTGTGCAGCCGCCGGGCGCGCTCGACGAATCGCTGCAACGTGTGCTCGGGATTGTTCGCGGGACAATCGGGGTCTTGGCCGAGCTTGGTATTCATAAAAACGCGCGTCAAAAATGGCATACTCGGAAACGGGTACTACCCCTGAAAAAATAGCTCGCATTCGGCCGGCCGAGGGCCCGGGCGGGGGCGAAAGGGCGGAATATTACGGGGTATTCCGCGACCGCCGATCCGGAAATGCCAGCCAGGGCCCCTACAGCGGTTCGTGACGCTCCACGTTGAGCCGCTTGTATTTGCCGCTCCGCCAGCGCGGTATGTCGTTCTTGTAATAGCCCGAAACGCGGCTCTCGCTGGGCCCGCCAGGCAGGTTGGTCCAGGCTTCGTCGGTGCCCAAATCCGCCACGAAATGATACGACGGCGCGAAGGAAGCCTCGCGGCGGGCGGCCCGCAACAGATGACCCTGAAAGGGGGTCGCATGGCAGCCGGGCAGGGCGATCTCGCGCGTGTGAAAGCCAAACGCCCGGCCCACGAATCGGCCTTCGACATAGCGGTTCGCAAAATGAAAGCCGTTGATCGCCGACCAGGGCTCTTCTTTCTCGCTGGCCAAACGTTCGGCCGCCCGGCGAATCAGCTCGCCCTTGTCCCTGTCCTTCCACCACAGCGAATCGGCCTGCAACAACAGCCGATCGATCGCCGTAAGCACCATCGTCGAGAACCCCACTCGGCTGCACAGATACAACATCCGCCGCCAGCCAATCCCCTGCTCGTGCCCGAAAATCTCCAACAGCACGTTGCGATACCAGCGCGAAAACAGCGTGGCTTCATAACTATCGGTCGTATAACTGCAATCCCAATTGGACAGCCGCTCTTTGATTTTTCCGGCCGGCAAGTGCGGCAAGAACACCGCCAGCAGATCGCGCGCTTGCAGGCTCACCACGTCGTACTGTAACGCTTCCATGTCCTCGATCGTGGCCGAGGGCAACGCGGCAAGCCGCTCGACGATTCGCCGCTTGCGATAGTCGGGCACCGGCTGCGTCACCAGCAGCGGTCCGCCCGGGGCGTTGACGTTTTCGTTGGCCGAGGCCAGATATCCCTCGGGCGGATCGTAGACGCGCGGCAGCACGCTGCTACTCAGGCGGCCACGCCAGTGGTTGCGCGCGTCCCAGGCCGGAATCGGCAACAGTCCGTGATGCTCCTTCGAGCGCCGCGGGAACCAGCCGTTGGCTTGCGTGCCGATATGACCCTCGCGGTCCGCGAACACCCAGCACAACGTCGGCAGTGGGCACTCGCGGACGATATCCATCGCCTCGACCACCGCCGGCGCCGTGATCACCTCCAGCCAGGTGGCGATCGAGCGCCCCGCGCCAAATTGATCGCCGATCCAGGAAGTCGACAGGTAATAGCCGGGCTCGCCGGGCCGCGGATCCGATTCCAGCGTGCCCTGATCGTTATAGTAAACCCGCATCACCTCGGCCGCGTGCCCCTTGCGGGCGATGCGTTCTTCGCGCACTTCGAAATCGCGCCACTCCTGCCCGCGGCGATATTGCCAGGGGCCGTCGCTGCCGGGCCGGCAATCTTCGATGAAGTAGTCGCTGGTGTCCCCTTTCAAATAGGTGACGCCCCAGGACAAGTTGCGGGTTCGCGCCACCGCGAACAGCGGGCAGCCGGGCAAGGTGGCGCCGAGCACGTAGTTGTCGCCCCAGTGCAATTCGGCTTCGTACCAGATGGCCGGCAGGCGGTTGATCTCCAGGTGCGGATCGGAGGCGATCAGCGCCGAGCCGGTCGCGCTGCGCCGGGGGCTGACCGCCCAGGCGTTGCTGCCGGCCAGGCGCGGCAAGTCGGTGATCAGTTCCAGCGCTTCGTCAGAAAGCTGGCTGGCCACTTTCACTTGCCGCAGGAGATCGAAATCGGCGTTGTCCAACAGAGGGCTGAATAATTCGCGCAACTTGTCGTCGGCCACTCCGGCGTGAATCAGGTCGAGCAAGATGCGCTCGTTCTGCTGCTGGCCCACCGCCAGCCCGCCAAAACTCAGCAAATTGCCCATCAGCAACACGCTGCGCTGGTTCCAAGGCTGCGGCACGAACCCCGTGGCCCACATCGGCAGCGAGCGGCCGGCGTCCTTCATGCCGTCGTTGACCCCTTCGCAGTAGGCGGTCAGTTGATCGAACGTGGCGTCGTCCATGCTGCCGACTTCGGCATCCAGATGCACATACAGCCCGCTGCGGCGGAAAAAGCGGTCCATTTCCAGCAGTTCGGGCTTGTCGGCGATCAGTTCGGTCGCCTGCCCGCTGGCCACGGCCCGCGAGAACAACAATTGGGTCGGCCGATCGATGGCGTGCATGTAGCCCAGGCCATATAAGGCGCTGCGCCACGTACCGGCCTCGATGTGGGGCACGCCGTGAATGTCTCGCGCGACGGTGAACCGTCGCCGGGCATGTTTGGTGGGAAGGAATTTCATGCACGACCCGGAAAGACGAGCAACAACTCAAGTGTAGCACCTTCTTTACGCTCGGCCGGCAGGGTCGGCGGCAGACCAGGCGTTACAACCCGACTTGCCACGGCCACGGCAAAACGCCGCGTGGCAGGCCAACGATCGTGCAACGAGCCGGTGCAGCCCACAAGACCAACAAGAGGATGACGGCCGAGGCAAAAGAGTTGCCCGATGGCGGCCGGCGCGCCTTTTGATCGCGCGCCGCCGCGGCGCCGTTTCGAGTTATTTGCGGTGACGAATTTTCGACCGCATGCGACGTTTCTTGCGACCGAGTTTCCGCCGACCTTTACCCGTTTTCTTCGTGCCCACAAGCAACTCCGTCAAATGAAATCGAACCGTAGAGACGCCGACCGTCACCCCGCCCAACATTCCACCGCAGGCCATAGTCAGAAAGCCCGCCCGCCAGGCGAGGGAACCCAAGATTCTAACACCCCAGGGCGCCACGGGGCAATAGCGACCCTTACCGGGAAGTGCTACAGTTTGGCGCGGTGTCAGGGAAAAAGGGGCCACGGGCCATTCGGCGTCCGCGTTTTTGGGAGCGTGCTCTTGCATCCATTTGACGATCAACGAGTCGCAAGGGCCCATAGCCACGAATACAAATATGACGGCAATCACCCACCACACGACACGCGGAATTCTTGAAAGATATCCCATGCCCTCGATTCTACCAAACCGCGCAGGATAAAGCCCCGCCCGGCGGGCGCTTAGGTCGCAGCACATTTTGAAACCGTTCATGGGGAAAACTCGGCACGGCCATTCACCCACGATGACGAGGACTTGGCCCGCCGGGTTATCCCTCGCCGCCTTCGTCTTTGAGCAAGGCGTGTTGGATCAGGCCCGTTTCTTTGTGGCTGTGCTCGTCCAATTGTTTCAAAAGCGCCAGCAGGTCCTCCGAAATCTTGGCAAGCGTCAAATGGTCCGTCGGCTGGACGGCGCGCATCCTGGTCAGAATGCGACTCAAGCCCTTGCGAAATTGACCGTGCTCCTTTCGCAATGCCTCGACTTCATCGGTCAACTCCGGATGCGATTCCAGGATCACCGACATATAGCCGTCTTTCTCTTCCAGACCCAACAAATGTTTCAAATGTCGTTGCAACGATTGGCCGACAAACCGCAGACTCCCTATTTTTCTGGTCAGATCAGCCCCTTGATTCTTCCAGCCAAGGGTAGCCCGCAGCGCATTGACGATGTGCCCCAAAATCCTGTGCTCGACAAGTACTTGCTCCGAAATGTCGATGGGATCCACCACGATGCGTCTCCTTATGCCGCGGCGACGATCAACGGGACACCACTGAAATCCGGCAAGCCCGTTCGATCCTCATACCAAAGACATTCTATCAGGCAGCAGCCCGACTGCCACAAAACGGCCGTCGGAAAAATTCCCAAATTGGCTCACAAACGCCCATAGAAACTGAGCCACGCGTTTTGCGATAATGGCCCCTAGCTGATCGGCCTGGGGGGTGGTTGAGGTGTCAACGGTTTTGCGTCGCGTGGGTTGGTTCTTGGCCCGGATGACAAAGCCCCAAGTTAGCGCAGCGGGTAAGGACGTGGTAAGTCGCGAAACTACACTGGCGAGCCGCTCACTGCGGAAACACGAAACGATTCTAGATACGTTTTGCGTGACCGTAGCGTAAGTCGATCGGGAGTCGGGTAGGACCCGTGGAGTTGGCGCCAGGGACGGGGATGACG
>JBGQKM010000157.1:0-14179 GCA_041499515.1 Planctomycetia bacterium
GAGGGGGACAGTCCCATTTTGCTCCAAGGACTCCGCAAAATCGGGACAGTCCCCGGCGGTTTTGTCCGCCAGCCGTTCGTTCGGCCGCGTCCGTGTCCGCCCATGATAGGGCACGCCGTGCGGGCTTTTCAAGCGTAGCGCGACAGATCGGGCTTGATGCCTTCGGGCGTTTCGTCGCTGTCGATCTCGAACCATTCCTTTTGGAACTCGATCCGCCGGTTCTCGCGGATGGCGATGTTGGTCACCAGCGCGATCACCGCGTCGCCCAGGGCCACTTTGGGGCGGCAGCGGGGCTGGTGGCTCGGGTCGGGATTGCGGACGCACCAGGCCCAATGTTCGAGTTCTTCGGTATAGCCGCGGCTGACCGGGCCTTCGAGGGCCTTCTTGCCCAGCGCGGCCGCCTCGCCACCGCCGCTTTGCGTCGTGTCGAGCGTGGGGCCGCCCTTGCCCTTGGTCGAGACCGAAACGCTGGTCGTTGCCGGGCCGCTGTTGCTGTAGAGCATCACCTCCTGCTCCCGCTCGAGGATCAGCGTGCCCTTGGTGCCCATCACGGTCTCGCCATAGCCGCCGAAGCCGTTGCCGTTGATCGACGAGTAGGTGACGCCGATTTTCTTGTTCGGGTCGCTTTCATAGTCGGGGCCCGGAAACTCGTAGACGCAGTAGACGTGATCCTCGCAGTCGCGATCCAACGGGAAGAGCGAGCGGACGCCGACGGCCGAAACGGTCAGCGGCAAGGCCTTCTCGCCGTCTTTGCGCAGAGAGCTGATGAAGATGCCGGAAGCATCCAGTTGGTGGCTGCCCAATTCGGCCATCAGTCCGCCGCCGGTGCGATTCCAAAGTCGCCAGCGAATGAGCTCGTCCAGGGCCGAGCGTTTGTTGCCGTCGGCCAGCGTGATGTCCTGATAGCCATAATTTTCGGCTTTGACGGCGTGGTCTAGATATTGCAGCGTGAGCTGGTCGATTTCGTGGCTGAGGCTTTCGATGACGTTGTTGCGAGCCGCCTCGATATCGCGCTTCAGTGCCGAGACCTTGGCGATTTCCTTGCCCAGGCTGTCGATGGCCAGGCCCTTGGCGGCATCCAGATCTTTCTGAAGCTTGGCGATGCGATGGGCCATTTTGTCGTCCGGCAGCGGCATCGACCAACTGTCGTGGCCCGGCAGATTGTCGCGGTGCCACTGGGCGCGGATGCTGTGGATCTCGCCGATCAGTCCGCGGCGGATCGTATCCACGGCGTTGTCGTACAAAATGCTGTAGTGCCGCTGGTGACCGGTGGCCAGGATTTTGTCGGTTTGCTGGGCGAAGCGGGCCATTTCCTTGCACTCATGCACGCTGTGCCCCATCAGCTTTTCGGTCAGCACGTGCTTGCCGGCCTTCATGGCTTCGACGGCCACCGGGGCGTGCAGATGCAAGGGCAGCGCGATCACCACCGCCTCGACGGCCGGGTCCTTGAGCAGTTCGTGATAGTCCTGGTCGTAGACCTTGACGTGTTTGCGGGCTTCGTCCTCGGACTGCCAGCCATACTTTTTCATCAGTCCGCAGCGAACCCGCAGGGCGTTTTCGCTGGAATGATCGCCGTGGAAGGCGCGGTGGATGTTGTAGGGGCGAATATCGGCGATGGCGACGACCTGGATGTAGCTGGGCGTGAGGGCTCCCAGCAGGACGTTGCCTTCGTCGCCGGTGCCGATGAAGCCCACGCGCAGCGGATTTCCGGCCGCGGCCTGGTAGCCGAAATACATGGCGCCCAAACCGGCGCCCGAGACGGCCCCGGCGGCGATGCCCGTCTTGAGGAAATCGCGCCGCGTGACGCCGATCGCGTTTTGGAAATTCGCCTGGCCGACCGATTTTTCTTCAGGACTCAGATGCATCGCACTTGCCTTTCGTCGAACAACACGACCCGCAGATCAAACTCGCCAGAAAGAAATCGAGCCCACCCCAGCGGCCGACGCGCGTGGTGGCCAGCGTGAGCAACGCGAACATTTCGACATACTGGTTGAACGTCGGCTGGGTCTCGCTGACCCAGAAGGGCTGCATCATCACCACCGACAACAGGAACAGCGCGCCGGCGACGCAGGCCACGGGCGTCAACAGGCCCAACAGCAAGCACAGCCCGATCGCCACGATCGCGTAGGTCATCGCGTCATCGATCAGCGTGATCTCGGTGACGGGATGTCGCAGCGGGGACTCTGCGCGCTGGGTACCGACCAGCAGCGCTGCCAAGCCGTTTTCGTATTCGCGCTCGAGGGCCTTAAGTTCGGCTTGCCAGGCACTTGCTTCGCCGGCCAATAACGCCTGTTTTTCGGCCAGTCGCTTTTTCTGGAACGGCAGTTCGCTGGCGGGCGCATCGCGGGCGGTTTCCCGGCGCTGCCACTCGTGCACGTGCGTTTCCAGGGCGTCACGGTGATCGGCCGCCCAGTCCCGGATCCGGGCCTGATAGTGTCGCAAGACATCGGTGGCTTGCTTCTGCTGGTTTTCGTTCAGGCCATAATGGCCGGCCAACTTCTGGCGGTACGCGTCCCAATCGGCCTGAACCTCGTCGGTCCAGGCTTGCACGGCGTGCGATTCGTTCTGCGAGCGGTCGCCGTGCAGCAGCGTTTCGAAGCCGTGAAAATCGGGCAGATAGGCGTGATACAACGGCGCCAACGGTCCCTTGGCGTTGCGCAGCACGGGCTCGGACGTCCAATGCGGGTCCGAATAGTGCTTGACGCCTTCGCTGAAGAAGTGCCAGCCGATATTCAGCCGCAGCAGTACGAGCATGACCACCGTGGCGGTGCTAATGGAGAATCGATGGGGCACCAGGGAGTATCTCCTGCGATGGCCGGGGGCGGCGGGATGGCCGGCGTTTGTGGGTTCTGTTGGCCGCGCGACGATGCGTGCAAGAAACGGCGGCGCATGGCCCACAGCATCTATTCTAATACGATCTGCCCCATTCGATCTAGCCTCTGAAGCCCGCTATTTGGCTGCGCCGGCCGGCCCAGTTTCGCCTCGGCCTTCTCGGGAGCGGTCCGGTTGAAGTTCCCCGTCGCGCGGTCCGACGGTACGATAGTCCCGCGGCGTCCGGGCTGGCCGAGGGCGCCGCGCGTTCCGCCACTGAAATCTCCCCGCATCGCACCGTTGGCGGTGTTATCATCACTGCATGCGAATTGTTCTTTGCTATCCGGTCCAACGACGCCACTACGACCAGATTGCCGCCGTGGCCCCCAGCGCCGAATTGATCGACGCCGGACAGGAGCGGATCGGACGGGAGATTCTCGCGGCCGACATCTTCTGCGGCCACGCCAAAGTGCCCATCGACTGGCAGGCCGTGGTGCGGGGCGGCCGCCTGCGCTGGATCCAATCGTCGGCCGCCGGCCTGGACCACTGCCTGGTTCCGGCGGTCGTGGCCTCTGACATCACGATCACCAGCGCCTCGGGCGTGCTGGCCGATCAGGTGGCCGAACACGCCATGGCGCTGGCTTGTGGACTGATGCGAAGCTTGCCCGTGTTTTTTCGGGCCCAACAGGCCCGCGAGTTCATTCGCCGACCGACGCGCGATTTGCACGGCAGCACGGTGGGCATCGTCGGTTTTGGGGGCGTGGGGCGGCGGATCGCCGAGGTGGTCAGTCCGTTCAAGACGCGCATCCTGGCCACCGACATGTTTCCGATCGACAAGCCGGCGTACGTCGAGGCGCTGTGGCCCGTCGAGCGGCTGCACGATCTGCTCGGCCAGGTCGACGTGTTGTTCCTGTCGGCCCCTTTGACGCCGCGCACGCGCGGAATGATCAACGCCGCGGCGTTGGCCAGCATGAAACCCGGATCAATTCTGATCAACGTGGCCCGCGGCCCACTGGTAGTCGAGTCGGCGCTGGTCGCGGCGCTCGTGTCGGGGCATTTGGCGGCGGCTGGTTTGGATGTCACCGAAGTCGAGCCGTTGGCGGCTTCGAGTCCGCTTTGGGATCTGCCGAATGTGATCATTACACCCCATGTTGGGGGGCAGAGCCGAGTGCGCATCGATCAAATGACCGGTTTCTTTTGTGACAATCTCGCGCGCTATCTGGCCGACCGGCCGCTGCGCAATCTGGTCGACAAGCAGCTAGGTTTTCCCGTGCCGCTGGGCGCAATGCCGTCGCGCTAGCAGTCTATTGTCTGGCATGGCAACAGGTTTTAGCTTGGGCCAGCGCCGTGCCACGCTATTCAGAGCGTCTGGACAAGACATGTGGTGCGGTGCGCGGCTAAGCCGCAAGCGGTGGCGAAAACGCGGTTTGCAGGGGCTGGGGCCGAGTCTTGTCCGCCGGGACTTAGAACTTTTGGCCGCGTGGGCGGACTGGAGCAAAATGTCGAATCGGCCTAAGATGGTTTCCAACCCAGAGCTGACTCTGCCTGCTTGATGAACCACCGAGGTTGCATGCCATGTCGACCACCACTTTCCATCAAGGTGTTCCGACGCTGACCTTCGAGGGACAGCCCGCCACGCATTGTCCCGATGAGCTGCTCGAGCGTTACGAAGCGGTCATTACCGACCAGCGCATGAATTGGACCGAGCACTTGCACCTGACCCGGCGCTTGGGAGCGGGCGGCCAGGGGGTTGTCTATCTGAGCGAGCGGCGCGGCACCGATAGTTTCACGTTGCCGGTGGCGCTGAAAATCTTTTCGCCGGCCCGCTACGACGACGCGCGCAGCTATGACGATGCGATGGCGCGGATCGCGCAGATTGCGGCCCGCGTGGCCCAGATTCAGCAGGACAATTTGCTCGACGTACAGAATTTCGTCGATCGAAATCGCATCCGCATCATGGAAATGGAATGGATCGATGGCTACGACCTGGGTCGGCTGTTGACCCACGAGATGCTCGATCGCACGCACGAGCGCGTGAGCAACCGCCGCTGGGAGTATCTCAATAACGTGATCGTCACGGCCGGCCCGATGCAGCCGCGACTGAAGCCCGGCATCGCGATTTCGGTGGTCCGCGAGTGCCTGGCAGGGCTGGCGGCGCTGCACCGCGAGGGGATCGTGCACGGCGACCTGAAGCCATCGAACATCATGCTCAAGCGGACCGGCAACGCGAAGATCGTCGACATCGGCTCGGCTTTCGAGTTGACCAACGCGCCGGCTCAGCGCACCTGCACCCCGGCCTATACGGCCCCCGAGGTCCTGGAAGGAGCCGACTGTTCGCCGCGCTCCGATCTGGCCAGCCTGGGCTACGTGCTGATCGAAATCCTGGCCGGCCGGCCGGTGTTCGCGGGCTTGACGACGTATCGCGACTTGCTGGAAGCCAAACGGTTTTTGGCGCAAAAGCTGCCGCAAATTTTGCCGCAGGAAGTGGTGTGCAACGAGCTGTTGATGAATTTCTGCCGCGGCCTGGTCGCGCCCGATCCGATGCGCCGTTTTCCCAGCGCCGAGGCGGCCGACCTGGTCAAGGAAGGGGCCGCCAGTTTTCATCGCCAACTGATCAAGGGCGACCTGGCCAGCGAATACGAAAACGAAATTCGCCTCTGGCTGGAAGAACTGGATTGAACGGCGGCCTTCTGCCACGCCGGCTACTTCAAGTCCAGCGCGATGCGGCGGCCTTCGGCGTGGCTGCGATGCGCCTGCTGCACGATCGACATGGCGCGATAGGCGTCTTCCAGACCGCTGGTGCTGCGCACCAGGCTGGTGACCGCGCGAAAAAATTGCGAGAGCATTTGTTCGCCGACCGGCCGCTCGCTATCGAGCGATTCCATGTGCCGGCCGGCCTTGTCGAACCAAATCAGCGTCGAAGGCAGGTCGATAAACGCGATCCCCTCTTCGCAGGCAACTTGCAACGCCGCCGGCGGGCGATACGAAACCGCCTCGGGCCAGCAGGCCGGCATGTAACGACCCGAACTGATTTGCGCTGTGACCCGCGTGCCGGGCCCGCTGGGACCGGAAAAATCGAGGCTCATCATCTCGTAGTCGATTTGCTCGGGATCGGTCGACGTGACGTGCGAGAGCCCCAGCACGGAGGTCGGTTCGCCCCCCACGACATAGCGACACCAGTCGACCAGTTCCACCAGATCGTGCGTGCGCGAGACCACCGCCTTGGGCAAGGCCCGCTGCACGCTGTGCGATTCGGTCGGCACTCGCTGATGGCAAAACAGCAGCCGTGGATTGCCCAATCGCGTGGCGATCAGTTCTTTCAGCCGCAGCGTGGCCGGCGCCTGGCGGCGCGGAAACTCGGCCATGAACGCCACGCCCGATGCTTCCACCCGATCTTTGATCTGCCGCGCTTGCTCGGTATCGAAATCCAGCGCCGCGGCGCAATAGACCGCCTTGCCTGCGTCGCAGGCGGCCAGGATCGGCAGCGCGCCATACCATTGGCCCGACAGGACCAGCACGGCGTCGACGTCCTCGCGCTCCGCCAGCACCCGAAAACCATCGACCGCATCGGCGGCAAAGTCGCGGGCCGCGATCTCGGCGCGATGCGCCACCGGCTCGCAGACCGCACGCACCTCGAAGCGATCGCTCAGAGCGCGCAACGCCTGACGGTGTCTGACTTCCCAGGCATTGCCTAGCCCAACGAGGCCAACGCGTAACTTCATGAGAATGGCTTTTGAGAACGACCGGGGCGCGTCAGCTCCTGAAAAGCGACCGCTTCAGACGAGAAGGCATGCCGGGCGAACCTCGTGATTATATCGGCCGACAGGCTGTACTCAACTATGCAAGTCGCCGAAAGTTCGCATTTGCTTGTCCCAGGTTCAAAGCCATCGGCCAAGACGCCCACCCGTGTGGGGAATAAATAACGCAGGCGGTAAAGTTTACGCATTTTATGCTTGCGAAGTCAGACTACCCAGATAAACTGAAGCACACTTTTGAAATCATCTGCCGTTGAGTTCGACCCACGAGGTCAGGAAAGGAAGCCCGCCACGAAGCGTCGCGCTTGACACTTCCGAGTCGTGGCCCGACTCCTTCCCGCCTCCTCACGCGGCCCGTTTTCCGAAGTCAGCCCGAGCCGTTCGGGCCGTTTTTCGCATGAATCTGAGCAGGCGTTGAGACGTATCGTTCGCATTATCACGATGAAGGAGCGTTGCCATGATGATCCCATTGACCCTGAGTCTTTTGTTGCAAGCTGCGGCGGTGACCGCAAGCGGTCACGACTATGCGACAGCTTTCAAGGAAACCGCCGAAACCGGCCGGCCGCTGGTCGTGCTCATCGGAGCCGATTGGTGCCCCGGATGCCGACAGATGAAGTACACCGCCATTCCTGAAGTGGAGAAGAAGGGTGGACTGAGTAAGGTGGCCTTCGCCTATGTGAACACCGACCAACAAAGCGATCTGGCCGGCAAGCTGATGCAGGGCGGTTCCATCCCTCAATTGGTCATGTATCAAAAGACCGAGACCGGCTGGACGCGCCAGCAACTCACCGGAGCTCAAAGCCCCAGCGACATTCAGGCCTTTCTCGACAAAGCCAAGACAGCCCCAGTCGAGGATCTCAGCAGTAGCGAATAAGACCACGGCTGGTTCGAAAACCTTTCGCGGACAGGCTTTGGGCCGGCGGATCGGAGCCTGACCGGATCAAAATCAGAGCATCGTCAATGGGTTTTGCCGGTTTGCCAGCGGTAGGGCGGCCGGCTTGCCTAGACGATGGGACTCGAACACCGCGACGATCATCTCGACCGCCGCGCGGCCGTCGTAGATGTTGCCGCTGGGCTGCCGGTTTTCGCGTATCGCCGCTAGCAGTTCCAACACGGACTGCCGGTTGCCGGAGTGGCCCTTGTCGTCGGACAGCGGCTCGGGCTTGCCGAGTCCGGCGCTGGTGACGTTTTGCCATTTGGCGCCGCTTTGGCCCGGCGACCAGCTTGGGTCGGCCAGGTATTTGACGCTCGGCAGATAGCCGGTCGTCATGTCCAGAATGCCTTCGGAGCCGAAAAGGTGCAGGCCAAAACGGGGCCGGCGGCTGGAGGTATTGCGCTGCGAGCTGAAATAGGCCGTGGCCCCCTCGGGCATGCCGTACACGGCGTTCACGGCGTCGCCGGCCAGCGGGCCCAGCCCCTCGCTGCCCTCAACCACGTCGGCCTTCGTAACGCGTTTTCCGCCTTGCGTGACGGTGGCAAAACACCAGCTCGGGTCGCCGCCGAACAGGCGAATTAAATCCATCACATGCGTGCCCAGCACCCACAGGTCTTCGCCGCCACCGCGCTGGTCCTCCTTGCCTCGTCCGCGCAGCTCGAGCAGCCGGCCGATCTTGTGGCTTGCCAGCAGGTCTTGCACCACCGGAATCCGCGGGCTGAGGCGCGTCGTGTGCGCAATGGCCAGCCTGGCGTGCGTGCGTTCGCAGGCGGCCACCATCTCGTCGGCCTCAACGAGCGTGCGGCAGAGCGGCTTTTCGAGATACATATGAATGCCCCGCTCGGCCGCCGCCACGACCATCTCGCGATGCTGGTCGACCCACCGGGGGGCGATGCTCACCACGTCGGGCTTTACCTGGTCGAGCATCTGACGATAGTCGGCAAAGGCTTTATCGACTTTGAGTTTTTTGGCCGCGGCGGCCAGGCCCGCCTTGTTGTCGTCGGCCACGGCCACCAATTCCACGCCGGGCAGATCGGTCCAGACTTCGTCCAGGCCGTGCCCATAGTCGCCGCGTCCGGTGCGGCCGATGACCGCCGCTTTTAAAGTTTCCATGCCGTGCTTGCCTTGTGAAAACGATGGAACCGTGCTGCATCCGTCTTGTGCAGAGCGCGGCTAGTCTAATCGATTTACCAGCCCGGGGCGACTGTTCGGCGCGCGGCCAGGCATATGCTGCCTTGGCACTTGCCCTCAGGCCCGATTCACGCCGCGTCCCGTCGAGACTATCGGTCTGAGGGATGCGGATGCGGCTCCAGATGCACCAGCACGTCGCGCAGCACCGGAAACTGCCCGAGGAGCCGGTCTTTGACCAGGTGGCCGATCCGATGTCCTTCGGCCACGGTCAATTGCGGGGCGACTTCGATGTGAATGTCCGCGAAATACTCGATTCCCGATTTTCGCACCCACAGCGTCTCGACCCCCTCGACTTCCGGCACCGCGGCCGCCGCGGCTCGAATACTGCGCAGCAGTTCGTCGGACGCCTGTACGTCCATCAGTTCGCTGGCACTGCGGCGAAAAAGTTCGACGCCCGACCAGACGATGGCCGACACCACGACCAACGCGGCGGCCTGATCGGCCCAGAGAAAACCTGCCCCACCCCAGCGGACGACTCCCAAGCCGATCAACACAGCCAGCGAACACAGCGCGTCGCTGCGATGATCCCAGGCGTTGGCCATGATCGCTTGCGAGCCGGTACGCCGCGCAACCCGCACCTTATAGCGGTACAGCGATTCCTTGACGATCACGTTGGCCGCGGCAATCCACAGGGTCCACGCCGGCGGCAGATCGTGCACGACGCCGAATCTGTGGATGGCCTCCCAGCCGATGGCCAATGCCGAAAGGACGATCAGCAGTGCGACATTCGAGCCCGCGATCGCCTCGGCACGCGTATGCCCATACGGATGCTCGGCGTCGGGTGGCCGTTGGGCGACTCGCAGGGCAATCAGGATGATGATCGACGTGAACACGTCGCCCCAGGAGTTGAGCGCGTCGGAGATCAGGGCAAAAGAGCCGCTGACGAATCCGCCAATCAGTTTGACGACCCCCAGGCCAACGTTGACCGCCAGCCCCAGCGCCGCAGCCCTCGTGACCTCTCGGTACAGAGTTGTGTCCGGCGTGCTGCGAGGCATGGGCGAGTTCACAAATGGGCACAATGGTCGAACGAGTGAATGCCGCCGCGCGGCAATCTAGGGGGCCGCTTTGCGACGTTCTTCGACCAGTTCATAACGGCGGATTTTGCGGTCCAGCGTGGTGCGCTCGATGCCCAGCAAGGCCGCGGTTTGGCTCTTGTTCCAGTTGGTCGACATCAGAGTGGCCAGAATGTGCTGTCGTTCGATGTCTGAGAGCAAGGCCGGGCGGAATTGCTGCGGCGCGACCAGGTCGCCGGTGTCGCCGACGGTGGAAATCTGCGAAAGCGTGAGGTCATCGTGTTCGATGATCTCGCCGCGGGCCAACACGACGGCGCGCTCCACGACGTTTTTCAATTCGCGGACATTGCCGGGCCAGCGATACTTGCGCATCAATTCCATCGCCTGTGGCGAAAACCCGCGCAGTTTGCGGCCCGTCTCGGCGTTGAACCTCTGCAGGAAGTAGTGGGCCAGTTCGGGAATGTCCTCGAGTCGTTTGCGCAGCGGCGGCACGAGGATCTCCAGCACGCGGAGGCGGAAGTAGAGGTCGCGGCGAAAACGGCCTTCGGAGACGTCGCGTTCCAGGTCACGGTTGGTGGCGGCGATCACGCGGACGTCGACTTTGACGCTCTCGGTGCCGCCGACGCGCTCGAACGGATGGCCCTCGAGCACGCGCAGGAACTTGGCCTGGATGGCGGGGCTCATTTCGCCGATTTCATCGAGCATCAGCGTGCCTTCGTGGGCCGCTTCGAACTTGCCGATTTTGCGCTGCGTCGCCCCGGTGAAAGCACCCTGCTCGTGGCCGAAAAGCTCGCTGGCCAACAGGCTTCGCGACAGCGCGGCGCAGTTGAGACAGACAAACGGCCCTTTGCGCCGAGGGCTGGAATAGTGGGCCGCTCGGGCGACCAGCTCCTTGCCCACGCCGCTCTCGCCGCGAATCAGCACCGTGGCCCGGCTGGGCGCCGCGCGTGCAACTTCTTGTGCGACTTTGGCCATGGCAATGCTGCTGCCGACGATTTCGCTTTGCACGCCGAGTCGTTCGCGCAATTGCAGGTTTTCGTCGCGGATCTGGTTGAGGTTTTCGGCCAATTCCTGCCGCCGGCCGAGATTGTCCAGGGCCACGGCCACGGTATCGGCCACGGCCAGCGTGAATTCCAGATCGTCGGGGTCGGGCACGCGCTCGTCGTTGGTCGAATACAAATGCAGCAGGCCCAGCATCCGTTTGCCGCGTCGGATCGGCGCGCAGATGACGCTGGTCGCGTCGACGACCCCCTTGCTGTCGCGGCTGCCCAGAGTGCTGTCGCCCATCACGTTGCGGGCCAGCACGGCTTCGCCCTCGCGCAGCACCGTCGAGGCCAGAATGCCCGAGACGCGATGATAAGGCAGCGTCGAATCGGTGCGGGTGGCCACGATCTCCAAGTCGCTCAGGTGCGGTTCGCCCTCGTAGTGACGCGGCAGCACCAACACCGCCCCGGCGTCGACCTGCGTAGCCTCGAACAGTCCGGCCAAGGCCAGATCGGCGATGCCGATGATTTCCGGAGCCTGGGCCAGCTCGAACGCCAGGCGGCACAAGCTGGCAGCCGCGCGGCCCAACTTGGGCAGTGCCGATTCGTCGGCTTCCTGCGGCTCGAGAAACTTCGTCTGGCCCCGGCGATGCGTAATGGTCGATGGCTCGTGGAGCGCCAGCACGCTCGAATCGTCGATGCCCAACGGACCGTTGCCCATTTCGTCGTCCGTCAAATCTTGCTGCCCCAGATCGCCGCTGTTGGATTCGGAGAAGGCCTTGGACAGATCGTGGACGAAACGCAGTTGGGACTGGCCGATGCGAACGATGTCTCCGGCCTGCAGGACGTAATCGCCGCGGACCCGCGTGTTGGCGATGGCCGTGCCGTTGCGGCTGTCCAGGTCGCGCAAGATCCATTGGTCTTCGGAAAAGAAAATCTCGGCATGGCAGCGGCTACAGCGCTCGTCCTTGATCACGATCTGGTTGGTCGGCGCGCGTCCGATCGTCACCGCCTGGCCCGGTACCAGCCGGAATACGTCGGCCCACTTCGAACCCTCGCGGATGACCAGATACGCTAACATTCGGCCACGGCCCTCGGGCGCAGGCTCCTAGTGGGGGACCGCACGAACGGCGTCCCCGTCTTCAGGGCAAGGAAGTGTATACGATTAAGCGCCAAATTCCACCTTATCGTCGCGGGGGGGGCTGACGCAAGACGCTGGGATCACACGATTTGTCGGCGGACCACGGCCTGAGTCCCACGATCCGATTAATCCGATGAATCTGAAAGAATCGACGCCGATGTCCACTCCGACGGGTGGTCAGACTGCGACCACCGAAAAAAGAGGAGCCGCTACTTCGCCCCTTGGTCGAGCATTGCTTCGAGCAGTTCCAGCGGCAGCCCCACGACGTTCGACTCGCTTCCCGAAACGATGTGTAGCCAGCCGGCCCGATCTTGATAGCCGAACGCTCCGGCTTTGCCTTCCCACAGACCGCTGGTGAGGTACTCTTCGATCTGGTGTTCCTCAAGTGGATCCATCCGCAACGTGGTTCGCGCCACCTGGACTTCCGGCTGACTCGCGGCCAGCGGCCACAGACAAAGGCCGCTGTAGACGCGATGCTCGCGCCCGCTGAGCCAGCGGAGCATTTGTCCGGCATGTTGCCGATCGCTCGGTTTGCCGAGAATCTGGCCCAAGCATTCGGCCACGGTGTCGCAGGCCACGATCAGATCGCCTGCTGTCGGCCGGTGCCGCAACTGTTCGGCCACGTCGGCCGCCTTTTGATGCGCCAGCCGGGCGACAAGCTCGCCGGGCGTTTCCTTGCTGCACACGCCGCATTCGGCCCGTGGGCTGGGGACGACGACCTGAACTCGATATCCGGCGCCTTCCAAAAGCGCTTTGCGCTGCGGCGAACCGCTGGCCAGAATCAGACTTAGATCGCGATGCGACATTTTCTGTTACGATTCATGCGGTGATCCAGCCGTCGCTCGCGTCGGGCGCGGGCGCACATGGGGCACGACGATCAGCCTGGGGTAGCGATGCGAACGGGCCGTTTGGAGATCCTGTACGAAGACAACCACCTGCTGGCCGTGAACAAGCCGACCGGTTTGCCGACCATGGGCGCGGCGGCCGACGTGCCCAGCGTGGTCGTCCTGGCGAAACAGTATATCAAAGCCCGCTATCGCAAGCCGGGCAATGTCTACTTGGGCATCATGAGCCGGCTCGACGCGGTGACTTCCGGCGTGGTGGTTTTGGCCCGCACGTCCAAGGCCGCGGCCCGCCTGACCGAGGAGTTTCGAAGTCGAAGAGTCAAGAAAACGTACTGGGCCCTGGTTTCCGGCGTCGTCGAGCCGGCCGAGGGTGAGCTGTGCGATTGGGTCGCCAAAGACGACGTTCGGCAGCGGATGATCATCGTCGGGCCGACCGATGCGGGCGCGAAAGAGGCCCGCCTGCGCTATCGGCGTCTGCGCACGCTGGGGCCCGGATCGCTGTTGGAAATCGATCTGTTGACCGGTCGAAAACACCAAATTCGCTTGCAGTTCGCGGCCCGCGGACACGCGCTTTGGGGCGAGCAAAAATATGCTCAGGGCCCGCCATTTTCCGACGGCATCGCACTACACGCCCGACGGTTGGTGGTGCGGCATCCGATTCGTAAAGAGCCGCTGGAGCTGATCGCCCCGCTGCCGCCAGCGTGGCACGCCGTCGGAGTCGGCGAGTGACTTGAGCGTACGGGGCTCGCGCGCAATTTGGCGCCAAAGACCTTGGCAATCGATGGGCCAGACTTTCAGCAGCAGGTCAGAATCCGGTTCAGATTATTGCAGTGTTGCGCTGGGCAATTCGGCGGCGCAGCACGCGACGGCTGATTCCCAAAAACCCCGCCAGTGACATTAACGCGAGCCCACCAGGTTCAGGCACGGCGATAATGGTCATTTGCCAATTATCAAACCCAGTCGCAAGGACTTGATCGCCTAGATTTACAGCCGCATTGCCACTGTATACATAAAACCCAAACTTAATGATCCCACCGTTCGATGAGAAATCGGGATGGCTGGGGCCGCTACCGGAATACTTGGAAAACGACTGAAAGTTGAATCCGGGAAACAATCGTGTCGTCCAATTCAGATCCGAAGTGGCGAACCCAGCGTCGTAGATATTGCCGCCTTGCGAGAGGAGTGCTCCGAAACCATGTCCGATGCCACCACTCGCAGGAATCCCTAGATCGCTGATCTGGAAGTCGACATGAGCAATCCCGCCCTGGATGGATGGGTTCCAAGTCCCGGCATTGTAAAGACTGGCGATGAGTTGTTCTCGGGGGTTAGCGCTGTTGAACACCGTCGTGTCGAACCGAATGTAGGCACCGGCAAACCCGCCCGCTGATTCATGGGTTGTCGTAAAAGTGCCTCCAACACCCGTGGTGTAAGACTGGAAGGACCAGTTGCTCAAGTTGAATTCGGAATCGAAGAAGATGGTGCTCGCTCGGGCAGTTGCCGCGGTAC
>JBGQKM010000158.1:0-14092 GCA_041499515.1 Planctomycetia bacterium
GAGCTTGAGCACCTTCTGCAATTCCGCCAGGCCCTTCTTCGGATCGACGAAGAACACCTCGGGCTGAACGTGGGTCTCCAATTCGCCGCGCTCGTCGAGCGTTTCCAGCATGTGAATCTCGTCGCGCAGCCGAGCCGCCTTCTCGAACTGCAAGGCCCCAGCCGCCGCGAGCATTTCTTCGTGCATCTCGCCGAGCAACTTCCGCTTCTTGCCTTCCAAGAACATCCGCAGCCGGGCGATGTCGCGACGATAATCTTCTTTCGAAATCCGCAGGTTGCACGGCGCCGTGCATTGCTGGATCGATGCCAGCAGGCAGGGGCGGTACCACTGCCATTTTTCTTCGTGCTCGTCGATGTCCAGGCTACAGGTGCGGAATTTGAAGATTTTTTGCAGCACCTGCACGGCTCCGCGCAAGCTGCCGGCGCTGACGAAGGGGCCGTAGAGCTTGCTGCCCCGCTCGCGCGGCGTACGCGTGAACTCGACCCGCGGGAAATCTTCTCCGGTCGTGATTTCCAGGTACGGAAAGGTTTTGCTGTCCTTCTGATCCTTATTGAACTTCGGCTGCACGTCCTTGATCAGCCGCGCCTCGACCAGCAGCGCGTCGACCTCGCTTTCGGAATCGATAAAGTCGATGTCCGCGATCTCGCGCACCAGTTCCGCCGTGCGGCGGTCTTCGGCCGCGGCCTTGAGAAAGTAGCTGCCGGCTCGGGCCCGCAAATTCTTGGCCTTGCCGATATAGATCACCCGGCCCGCCGAATCTTTCATCAGATAGACGCCCGGCGTCTGCGGAAATTCGCGTACCCGGGCCGCGGCAGCCAGATATCCCGACGAATCGCCGCTGTCGCGCTGGCCGGACGTTTCGGACAGGGGAGGTTCAGGGGTTGGGTTGATTTCGTCCGGCATGGGCGGTTTTGGGGTTAAAACGGCGCGGCCTCTTTTTCAGGGTGGTGGACCGATCAGCGACCATTCCATTGTAGCCGCGCTCGACCGGCCGAGCCGAGACGCTAGTGCGTTGTCTGCGAAAACGCGGTCAGGTCGTGGCCCATGGCGGTAAGACGGGCCTCGTGCCGGGCCTTCGTGTCTTCCAGATTGGCCAGCAGTTCCGCGGGCTCGTAAGTGAACATGTAGTATTTCACCTTGGGCTCTGTGCCGGAGGGGCGCACGGCGACGTACGTTCCGACGGCCTCGAGGTCGAGCATGACCATGTCTCCGCGCGGGCCGTCCAGCGGCCGCGGCGTCCCACCGGGCTCGTGCACGGTCAGGTGCTGGTAATCTCGGATTTGCGTGACCGCCAGGCCGGCAAGTTGTCGGGGCGGGTCGTGGCGAAATCGTGCCATCAGGGCGAGCATCTGCTGCATGCCTTGGGAGCCGGGCATGAATACCGAGATTTGTGTTTCGGCGTGATAGCCATATTGCCAATACAGCGCGTCGAGCTTTTGGTGCAGCGTTTGCCCGGCCGCTTTTTCTCGCGCGGCCAATTCGGCCAACAACATCGCGGCCACGGCTGCATCTTTGTCGCGAGCGTACGTGCCGGCCAAATAACCATACGACTCCTCGGCGCCAAAAATAAACCATTCCGGCCCCACTTCGTCGATCGTGCCACCGATGTACTTGAACCCGACCTGAAGATTCCCGTACGTTTTGACCCCATAGGCCTGTGCGATCCGCCGCGCCAGTTCGGTCGTGACCAACGTCTTGACGATGTAATGCTCCGGCGTGATCCGGCCGGCCTGCTTCCAACGGTCCAGCAAATACTCAGTCAGCAGAGCAGCGACCTGATTGCCGGTCATGGTGGCCCAAGGGCTGAGTGCGGCGGTCGTCCGGGGAGCGGCCAGGCCGATGCGATCGCAATCCGGATCGCTGGCCAGAATCAGATCGGCCCGAACCGCTTGCCCGCGCTCGATGATGGCGGCAAAGACTGCGGGGTTTTCGGGATTGGCGACGTGGCCGGGCACATTGGGAAAATCGCCGTCCGGCGTGGCGTGCGGCCCAAAGACCTCGACCTCCGCGAACCCATCGGCCGCTAGTGCCGGCACCACGGCCGACGCGCCGACCCCGTGCAGGGGCGAATAGATGACCTTCAAGTCGCGCGGCCCGGCGAAACCCTGCGCGGCGACGGCTGCGACGTATGCTCGATCCACCGCATCCTGGCAGAGCACGATTCGGCCCTGGGCAACCCCCTCGGCAAACGGCACGCGTTGGATCGTCGTGGTCGACATCACGCAGTCGATCACCCCCTGATCGTGCGGAGGCAATAACTGCCCGCCGGTCGACCAATAGGCTTTTACCGCGTTATCGCTGGGCGGATTGTGGCTGGCCGTGACCATCAGGCCGCACGAACACTTTTCAAACCGCACGGCGAACGAGAGTTCAGGCGTGCTGCGATAGCCGTCCAGAAAATAGACCGTGAATCCGGCCGCGATCATCACCTCGGCGCACAGTTCGGCAAAGTGTCGCGAGCGGTGCCGCGTGTCGTACGCGATCGCGCAGGCCAAACGCTGTCCCACGCAGGCCCGCTTCACGTAGTCGGCCAATCCCTGGGCGCTTTCGCCGATCGTGCGGTCGTTGATCGTGTTGGAGCCGATGGGGTACATTTTTCCCCGCCGGCCGCCGGTGCCGAAAGGAATGATCGTCCAAAAAGCGTCGTCCAGATCCTTAAAGCGCCCCAGAGCCAAATGCTCGGCCACCTGCGGCGCATACTCGGCATAGCGGGGCTCGGTCAGCCAGGCCCGAATGTTCGTAACGGCCCCGGGCGAGAGCAGCCGTTGGCTGCCGGCCGTTTCCAGTCGTGCGCATGCCGCGGCGCGGTCGAACTCAGCGGACGAAGATGTCATGCGCGACGTTGCTCCGAGTCAAGGATCATGGCTATCGGCGGACCGTTTCTGGCACAATTGTGCGCGATTTGCCTGGCCGGACAAGGGGAAAGCAACGGGGGGCTTGCCGGGGAGGCCGCGCACTGTGGGGACCGAGGGACCGTAATGCATTAACGGGGCGAATCGGCTGCCAAAACGTGCTAAACTTCAGCACCGCTCTGCGTGTTTCCATGAGCACTCGCCACCCCTAGAAACTGCTGATCTATCAAGACGAAGGATCCCAGCGTGAGCGAGCCGATCATCAGTGTTTCCGGACTGCGCGGCATCGTAGGCGACAGCCTTACGCCGGAAATCGCGATGCGATATGCCTGCGCCCTGGCGGCCGAACTGCCGGCGGGCTGCCTGGTGATTTCGCGAGATGGGCGCGCCACCGGACCGATGCTGGCGGCCGCGTTGCGCAGCGGCCTGACGGCCGTCGGGCGCGACGTGATCGACGCCGATGTGGCGGCCACGCCCACCACCGGCGTGCTTGTGCGACAGTATCGAGCGGCGGGCGGCATCCAGATTTCGGCCAGCCACAATCCGCCGCAGTATAACGGGCTCAAGCTCTTTTCGGCCGTGGGGCGCGTGATTCCCGAGGCGGCTGGCGCCAAAGTGATCGATCGTTATCGGCAACAAACACCGGCTTGGGTCGCCCACGACCGTGTCGGCAGGGTGCAAAACTGCACCGACGCGATCGGAGAGCATCTGTCGCTCGTGGCTGCGACGGTCGACGTTGCTGGAATTCGCGGCCGGCGATTCAAGGTGCTGCTCGACTCCAATCACGGGGCGGGCGGAATCCTGGGCCGCAAACTGTTGAGCGAACTGGGCTGCGCCGTGACCCTGCTCGGGGAAGCGCCCGACGGCCAATTCGACCATATCCCCGAGCCGACCGCCGAAAATCTCGCCGGTGTGCTGGCGGACGTGCCACGGCATGGGTGCGACATCGGTTTTTTTCAAGATCCCGACGCCGATCGACTGGCCGTGGTCGACGAAACGGGACGGTACCTGGGCGAGGAATATACGCTGGCCCTGTGCGTCGAACACCGACTGCGCAGCCAGCGGGGTCCGGTCGTGACGAATTGCTCGACGAGCCGCATGACCGAGGACGTCGCGAAAAAGTACGACGTGCCGTTTATTCGTTCAGCCGTCGGCGAAGCCAACGTCGTCGACGCGATGCTCAAGCATGGCGCCGTACTGGGCGGCGAGGGCAATGGCGGCGTGATCGACCCTCGCGTGGGACTGGTGCGCGACAGTTTTGTGGGTATGGCGATGATTCTCGACGCTATGGCGGCACGTCAAATGAGCGTCAGTCAATTGGCCGCCGAATTGCCGCGGTATGAAATCGTCAAAACCAGGCTCAACCTGGCCCGTGAGCGGATTCCTGCGGCCTTGCAAGCCGTCGAACGGCACTTCGGTGACGCCCAGGCCGACCACAGGGACGGGCTGCGGCTGGACTGGCCCGGCAAATGGCTGCTGGTGCGAGCGAGCAACACCGAGCCGATCGTGCGGGTGATTGCCGAGGCGCCTAGCCTGGCCGGAGCCGAACGCCTTTGCCGCGAGGCCCAGGCGGTCATGAACGCGGCGTAAATTGCGGAAAAATCGTGCGTTTCGCCAAAGAAAACCCGCCAAATTTGACAACCGCCGAAGTTAACCTAAGGTTTGCATTAGCCGATTGGCCTGCTCGCGATCGAGGCCCGGATAGTGCCGGACCAAGCGGACAGGCCGTTGTGCAACCTATCCAATGTCATGTCTCGTGATCTGAGGTTTTGAGTTTGGCGGTGCGTGGGGCCGAGCTTCGCGATCCACCATCCTCGAAAAGGCAAACCGGTCGTAAGGCCGGGACGCAAAGCCAGGGGCCGGCAGGTTTTGATCTGTCGGTAGCCGGCTACCGAAAGGGTTTGCACCCATTACGTCGATGGGTGCGCATTATCGTGGAATCTGATACGCGGGAAACAATTCGTCCCGCACGAGGAGAACGCTATGTTGCTGGTAAACAAGCTGAAACGGTTTTTGACGTCTGAAGATGGCCCCACGGCGGTCGAATATGCCGTCATGTTGGCCCTGATCATCATCGTCTGCCTGATTTCCATTCAAACGTTGGGTACCAACGCCAACACCACGTTTACCAACGTGGCTGGTTCGTTGGCCGCCGGCAGCTAGACGCGAACATCCGCGCCGGCTCCGAGATGGTTTCCACGCACGCGCCTTGGCTTCACCGCCAGGGCGTTTGCGTTTCTAGCGCGCCGTAATTCGATCCTTGCCGACCCACGGCCTCAGCACTTCCGGCACGATCACCGAGCCGTCGGCCTGTTGGTAGTTTTCCAAGATGGCGATGATCGCGCGGCTGATGGCGATGGCCGTGCCGTTGAGCGTGTGCACGAACGCGGTTCCTTTTTCGCCGGTGCGATAGCGAATGCCCAGGCGGCGCGCCTGGTAATCGGTGCAATTCGACGTGCTGGTCACTTCGCCGTACTCGCCCGCCTCGCCGCGACCCGGCATCCAGGCTTCCAGATCGAATTTGCGGTAGGCCGGTCCGCCCAAGTCGCCGGTGGCCGTGTCGACTACGCGAAAGGCAATGCCCAGGCCGTCGAAGATCCGGCATTCCAGCTCGCAGAAATAATTGAGCATCTCTTCGCTGCCCTCGGGCAGCGTAAATGCGAACATTTCGACTTTGGTGAACTGGTGGACGCGATAGAGTCCGCGGGCGGCTCGGCCGCCGGCCCCGGCCTCGGTGCGGTAGCAGTGGCTGATTCCGCAGAGCTTGACCGGCAGTTTTTCCGCATCGAGGATTTCGCCAGAAAGCAGGCCGCCGAGCGTAATCTCGGCGGTGGCCACCAGGCTCAAGTCACTCTCGGCGATGCTGTAGATCTGCGTTTCCGGCCCGCGCGGAATATATCCGGTTCCCTGCAGGATTTCGTTGCGTGCCAGATCGGGCGTGATGGTGGGAGTAAAGCCTTCGCGCACTAGCACGTCCAGGGCATAGCGTTGCAGGGCCAACTCGAGCAGCACCGCTTCGTTTTTGAGAAAATAGAAGCCGTGCCCCGTGACTTTCGCCCCGCCTTCGAAATCCATCAGGTCGAGTTTTTCGCCAATTTGAACGTGATCCGACGGCTTGAAATCGAAAGTCGGCGGCTGGTGCGCCCCGCGGCGGATCTCCAGATTGGCTTGATCGTCGACGCCCACCGGCGCGTCGGGATGCGACAGGTTGGGGATCGCGCGCAGAATCGCATCGGCCTCGGCCAGGATGTTTTCCAGCTCGGCTTGCGCCGCCGCGGTCTGTTCGCGCAGCGTGCGTCCTTGCGCTTTGCGGGCCTCGCGTTCGGCGGGGTCCTTGGCCTGGCCGATCGACTTGCTGACCTCGTTGGCTTTTCGATTCAACTCGTCGACGGCGGCCTGCCGGGCCTTGCGTTGATTTTCCAAGTCGACAAACCGTCGCACGTCGGCCCGCGAGCCGCGACGCTGGCAATTCTGTTCCACCAGGTCGGCATTTTCGGCAACGAATCTACGATCGAGCATAGGGAGTTCAATTCCAGCGAGGAAGTTTCAGCCGTTTTTTTTCAGGGATCCCAGTTCTTGCCACAAGCGGGCGCTGGCTTTGATGCCGCGGTGGAAATCGGCCAGGCAGAATTTTTCGTTGGGGCTGTGGGCGTTGTCGTCGTCCAGGCCCCAGCCCAACAGCAACGTATCGACTCCCAGCAAATCGTGAAAGGTCGAGACTACCGGGATCGAGCCCCCCTCTCGCATAAAGACCGGTCGCTTGCCGAATCCGTGTTCGATGGCGCGCTCGGCCGCGGCCACGTAGGGGCTGTCCAAGGGCACAACCACGCCCGGCGCGGCGTGAAAATCGATGAGTTCCATGTGGATGCCCGGCGGACACAATTCGGCGAGCCGCTGTTTGAGGGCGGCGGTGATTTTTCGTGGGTCTTGATGGGGCACGAGTCGGAAGCTGAATTTGGCTGCGGCGCGGGCCGGCAATACGGTCTTGGCCCCTTCGCCCTGATATCCGCTCCACAGTCCATTGACGTCGAAGGTCGGCCGGGCCCAGCGACGTTCGAGCGTGGAAAAGCCCTCTTCGCCGCGCAGGGCGTCGACGCCGATTTGCCGCATGAAATTTGGCTCGTCGAACGGCAAATTGCGAAACTCGGTTCGTTCGCGCGGCGTCAGCGGTTCGACGTCGTCGTAGAATCCCGGGATTTGCACTTGTCCACGCTCATTGATCAGCGCCGCGAGGATGGCACACAGGGCGTTGGCCGGATTGGCCACTGCTCCGCCGAACGTGCCTGAGTGCAGATCCTGTTTGGGCCCGGAAAGACGTAGCTCGTAATAGGCGATTCCCCGCAGGCCATAAGTAATCGCCGGCTGACCGCGGGCGAATTGCGACGTGTCGCTGACTACGACGCAGTCGCAGGCCAGGCGCTGCCTGTTTTTGCCGATGAATTCGGCCAGATGCTCGCTGCCGATTTCTTCTTCGCCCTCGATCAGGAACTTGAGTTGCAAGGGCAGGGCGCCCTGACTTTCGATCCAGGCTTGGGTTGCCTTGACGTGGGTCAACATCTGCCCCTTATCGTCCGTGGCGCCACGCGCATGAACGTTGCCGTCGCGGACCGTGGGTTCGAATGGCGGTGATAGCCATTCAGCCAGCGGTTCCGGGGGCTGCACGTCATAATGGCCGTAGACCAGGATCGTCGGCGGGCCGGCGACCGGGGCCGATTGGGCAAAAACCACGGGGTGCCCGGCGGTCTCGACCAGTTCGACTTCGAGTTTCAGGCCGCGGAATTGATCGGCGACCCATTGGGCGGCCCTGCGAACGTCGGCTCGATGGGCGCTATTGGCGCTGACGCTGGGGATGCGCAACAGATCGAACAAATCGCTTTCGAAACGCGTTTGGTTTTGTTGCAGGTATTGGTCGAGGTCAGGCATGACGGTTTCCCTGAGATTGCCGATGGAACCCCGCAAGTGGTCTGTGCTTGCACGCGTTGAGCGCTCGCATCCGCCGCGGGCCTGCAATATAATAATGGCTTAGAGACGATTCGGCTATTGTGAGGAACCATTTCGAGTGGGGAAATGCCGTGACAGACGAATCTCGAGTCGGTGTCGCCGAACCGGTCGAGGAGACCGTGCTGGAAAAGCCAACCCGGCAGCATAAAAAGCCGAAGCGCCAGCCGCGCTATAACGTCATTTTGTGGGACGATCAGGACCACACGTTCGAATACGTCGTGGGCATGTTGCAACAGCTCTTCGGCCATCCGGCGGAAAAGGGATTTCAGATTGCCGAAGAAGTCAACAACCGCGGTCGCGCGATCGTGTTGACCACGACCAAGGAACACGCCGAATTGAAGCGTGACCAGATTCACGCCTTCGGCAAGGACACGTCGAACGACGTTTGCAAGGGCTCGATGTCGGCCACGATCGAGCCGCTGCCCGAATGATCGCGCCCCAGGCCGGTTGGCCGTCGGGCTCTATCCCGGCGAGCCGCCTGGCCCACCTTGCACGACCTCGGGTGACCCTCTACGCTGGAGCGCTTTGCGGCTGTCCGCGGAGGCTCGGTTTTTCATGGCAACGCTCAAGACGGTCACGCTGGGCTGCAAAGTCAACCAGTACGAGACCGAATTCGTGCGTCAGTCGCTCTCGACGATCGGCTATCGCGATGCGGCCGACGGGGAAACCGCCGATTTGTGCGTGGTCAACACCTGCACCGTCACGGCCGAGGGAGATTCCAAGAGCCGCCAGACCATTCGCCAGTTGGCCCGCCGCAATCCCGGCACGCGGATCGTCGTGATGGGCTGCTATGCCACGCGTGCGCCGGAAGAAGTCGCCGCGTTGCCGTCGGTTGTCGAGGTCGTCACCGACAAGCGCGAATTGCCCGACCTGCTGGGCCGATTTGGCGTCATCGACGTGCCCACCGGGATTTCGCGGTTCGCCGGTCGTCAGCGGGCGTATGTCAAAGTGCAAGACGGCTGCATGTTGTCTTGCAGCTTTTGCATTATCCCGAAGGTGCGCCCGCACCTGGCGAGCCGGCCGGTCGCACACATTCTGGATGAAGTGGGCCGGCTGGTCGACAACGGCTATCGCGAGGTGGTGCTGACCGGCATTCACTTGGGCCACTATGGCGTCGAATGGAGCCGTGGCCGGGCCAAGGCCGATTGGATGCGGCTGTCGCATTTGCTGGAAAAGCTGGCGGCGCTGCCGGGCGAGTTTCGTATTCGCCTAAGCAGTATCGAGGCCACCGAGGTGACGCGCGAGTTGATCGCAGTCATGGCGGCCCATCCGTCACGAATCTGTCCGCACTTGCATATTTCGATGCAAAGTGGCTCGGACGACGTGTTGCGGCGGATGCGTCGCCGCTGGGGCAGCCAACGTTTTGTCGATCGCTGCCTGATGGTGCGCGGGGCGCTCGATCGCCCGGCATTGACGACCGACATCATCGTGGGCTTTCCGGGCGAAACGGAGACCGATTTCGAGGCCACTTGCCGCGTTTCGACGGAGGTGGGCTTTTCGAAGATTCACATTTTTCCCTTCAGCCCCCGCCGCACGACGCCGGCCGCCGCGATGAGCCAGCAGGTCGCGCCGCAAATCAAGGCCCAGCGCGCCAGACGACTGGCCCAGTTGGAATCACTACTGCGCGAGCGGTATTTTGAGGCGTTGCGCGGGCGGCAGTTGGAAGTTCTGGTTGAATCGCCGGCCGAGCGCGCGGGCCGCGTCGTAGGCACCTCCTGCCGGTATGCCCCGGTCGAGCTTAGCGGCGGGACCGGTCTGGTCGGCCAATTCGTCCGCGTGCACGCGGGCAACGTGGCCCACGGTCACATTCAGGCCGACTGAAGCGGGCCGCAAATCGAGACGATTTCGTGCCTTACGGCATGCTGTCACCGCGCGTCTTGAGGTAGCCGCGGCGGTGCCTAAGTCTGTCTAGTCAGGCTCGGGGGGCTTTGCTAGACTCCCGCCCGCACATCTCGATGCCTCGCCGAACCGAGGCCGTTGGATTCGTTTCACATCTGGTTTCTCGTTGCGATTGCCCGAAACCGCACGCGGGAATTGTCCGCGCAAGGGTCTTGGCCGGGAGTAAGCATGCTTGTCAGAAGTGTCACCTGGTTCGCGGTCGGCGCGGTAGCGGCGTTGGCCTGTTGCGCGACGCTGTCGGCGGCGCCGCCGTGGGCCAAGATGGTCCTGTTCAAGCATCTGGAAGCCGATCCGAACGACATGTATCCGATTTCGGACCGGAACGGACCCTGGATGATCATGGCCGCAACGTTTTCCGGCGAAGGGGCCCAAGAGCAGGCCCGGAGTTTGATCTACGAGCTGCGCAAGGAATACAAGCTGGCCACCTATTCGTATCAAAAGAAGTTCGAGTATTCCAAGACGGTCAAAGGCAAGGGGCTGACTCCGCAGGGCGAGGCGCCGACCATGCGATATCGGCATGCCGAGGACGTCGTGGAAATCGCGGTGCTGGTGGGCGATTATCCGACGGTCGACGATCCCGAGGGCCAGAAGGTCTTGAAAAAGCTGAAATACGCGCAGCCCAAGTCGCTGGCCGTTGCTCCGGACAAGTCCAATCAGGCGTTGGCCGGCTTTCGCACGCTGCAAAAGAACGTCAAGAAGGCCCTGCTGCCAGAGGACGCCGACGAACTGAAACGCGGTCCGATGGCCAACGCGTTCGTGGTCACTAATCCTTTTCTGCCCAACGAGTATTTCGTGCCCAAGGGCATCGACAAGTTCATCGTGGACATGAACAAAGGGGTGCCTCATAGTTTGCTCGATTGCCCCGAGCGCTACACGGTCAAAGTGGCGACCTTCTCGGGCCATGCGGTGATCCTGGATCAGAAGCGGATCGAAGCGATTGAGAAGGGCGCCCTGCCCAAGAGTTATTTGGAAGAAGCCGCCAAGAGCGCGCACCTGCTGACCGAAGCGCTGCGCAACAAAGGCTGGCCGGCCTACGAATTTCACGACCGTTCGTCGAGCATCGTGACCGTTGGCGCCTTTGCCTCGGTGGGCACGAAACGCGAGGACGGCAAAATCGAAATCAATCCGGCCGTTCATACGATCATGCGCACTTTCGGCGCCGAAACCAAGTTCGAGCCGGGCAAGGCGGCCGAGGTCGGCAAGCCCAAGAAACTTTCCGGCATTCCGTTGGACCTGCAGCCCATGCCGGTCGAAGTGCCGCGCCGCATGATCAGCAGCGATTACGGACGCACGGCCAATCTTCGCTAGCCGAATCGGTTCCCAGCGATTAAAACTGAGCGGGTCGTTTCCTCGCCGGTTGTCGTCGTCTCCTGGGATACCGCGCATGCCATCCGACGGGCTCCTGGTGCTGGGAACCGGAAACCGCAAGAAGGCCGCGGAGCTTGTCGAGCTGCTCTCACCGGTCGGCCTGCGGATCAAGACGCTGGCCGATTATCCGCAGGCCACCCAAGTCGACGAATCAGGCGATTCGTTTGCGGCCAACGCGACGCTCAAGGCGGTCGAACAAGCCCGGCATCTGCGCACTTGGGTGCTTGGTGAAGACAGCGGGATCGTGGTGGACGCGCTGGGCGGCGCGCCGGGCATTTATTCGGCGCGTTACGCCGGTCCGCGGCCCAGCGACGCACAAAACAACGCGCGGCTGCTAGCAGAATTGGGCGACACGCCCTTGGAACGGCGCACGGCCCACTATGTGTGCCAGATCGCCTTGGCCGATTCGAGCGGGAACGTCCGGGCCGAAAGCGGTGGCAATTGCAACGGCCGGATCCGCTTCGAGCCGGCCGGCACCGCGGGGTTCGGCTATGATCCACTGTTCGAAATCGTCGAGCTCCACCGGACCTTCGGCGAATTGGGCGAGGTAGTCAAATCGGTGCTCAGCCATCGAGCCCGGGCAGTGGAATTGCTGCTGCCAAGGCTGATGGAAATTTTCGACTCGGGGCAATGGACGTAAGGCGAGGAACGTCATGCACAGTTCACGAGCGCTACAGTTGAGTGTGGCCGCATATTTGATCACGCTGTCGGCCATCGTGGCGCTGGTCATTCAAGTGCGCCACACGACGCTGCGCGACATGGACACGCCGGAAGCCCGCGCCCAGTGGCAGGCCTGGCGTGAGGCCGAGCCCAATCAGGCCAACGATGGCCCGGTGCGGCGGCGGCCTCCGGAGTCGGACGAACCGCCCGAGCTGCTTTTGATGCGCGATCACTTTGCAGTGGTCATGTCGGCCGCGGTGCTATTCGGCTCGCTATTGTTCGCCGCGATCCTGCTGGCCGTGCGCGGCGTGCTGGCCCCGGGTCCGCAGCACGGCAGCACGCCGGACAAGCCGGCACGCTAATCCAGCCGGCAAACCGGCGGCGTGCCGGTAGGGGCTTGGACTGGCAACCTGGGGCATCCGGGAGCTGCCGTCTCTTGCAGGAGGCGGACAGCGAACCGCTCAAGTTCGGCGTGACTCGGCCTCACCGAGGGCCAAACTCGGCTTGACACCGTTTACAGATGTAGTTATTTACACTCGTAATCGAATCAAGGAGGATTTTCTGCCATGCCGTATGTGTCGATCTCCGATGCCGAATGGCAAGTGATGAACGTTGTTTGGGACGGGCAGCCGCTTGCCGCCCAGGAGGTTATTGCCCGCTTAGAGGGTGAGGCCACCTGGGCTCCGGCGACGATCAAGACCATGCTGCACCGTCTCGTCACCAAGAAGGTTCTAACCTACGATCTGCAGGGAAACCGCTACGTTTATCGCGCGCGCGCGCGTCGCTGCGATTGCGTTCGCGCTGCCAGTCGGTCATTTCTCGAGCGAGTTTTCGACGGCGAACCCGCCCCGCTGCTGGCTCATTTCTTGCGAAGCTCGAAACTCTCGGCGGACGAAATCGATCAACTCCGCCGCATTCTCGATGAGCAGGAGGCTCAACCATGAACGAACTCGATACCGTGATTGAATATGCTATTGAACTCGGAGGGGACGGTCTCAGGATGGCGATCTACGCCGGCCTGTATGCGGGACTATTCGCCGGCGTGGTGCTACTGGCCAATTTCCTTTTGCGACGATGGCTTACCGCCGCACAAAAGTGCTTCCTGTGGGCACTGGTTCTGGGCCGCCTGCTGATGCCCTGGGCCCCTGCAAGCGTTTTGAGCTTGCAGAATCTCTTTGTTCCGGCTGCCGTCGAGTCGACGGCGACCGAATCAGCATACTGGCCGCCGGCTCCAGCGGCGGCCTCAGCGGATCTACCTCGCGGTCATGCGAACCCTTCCAGCGCTTATGCGGCCCCCTTGCCGGCTGCCACCATCGAGCGGCCCAGGGAGGTTTCTTGGGAAGCTATCGTGGAGACTTTATTGCCGCTCGCGTGGATTTTCGGCGGCGCGCTGGCGTTGGCATGGACTGCGGTCGTCCATTGGCGGTTCTCTCGCCGAGTCAAGCGAGCGCCGATTTGCGAAGACCCGCGGCTCGTTGCATTGTGGAGGTCATGCTGTGGCCAAATCGGCCTGCGGCAAACGATTCCGATCGTGCGCTGCGACGAGCTGCGACAGCCGGCCCTGATGGGACTGTTCCGCTCCAAGCTGCTGCTGCCGACCTACGTGACAGGTCTCGATGACGACCAGCTTCGCATGACCATGTTGCACGAACTGGCTCACGTGCGACGATACGACATCGCCCTCAACTGGATGATCGTCTTGATTCGGGCTATTCATTGGTGGAACCCAGTGTATTGGTTGGCGGTTGGGCGGTTCTGTAGCCTGCGCGAACAGGCCTGCGATGCCTTTGTCATCCGGCGAATGGAAGGACAACGGGGTCGCTCCTATAGCGAACTGCTCCTGACTCTGGCCGAGCGGGAGCCGGTTGGTTTCGGCTGGCGAGTGACGCTGCCCGCTTCGATCTTGGGTTTTCTCTCGTCCTTCTTTCGCAAGCGCGCGGTTCGAGAGCGGCTTCAGGCGTTGCGATTCGCTGGTTTGACGCCCAGCCGCCGTCGCACCGTCGTGGTTGCCGGCGCGATCGCGCTGGGAGCGATCTCGGGCTTGACCGATGCAATGCCGCCGGCAAAGCCGAAGGATACCTTCGACTGGCTCCCCACGGTAACCCTCGATTCGGCTGCGAGTGACGTGGTTTCCAAGATAGATCTGGGGCCGATCGTGACCCGCTCCTATGACGTTCAGAAAGTTCTTGCTCGCATCGACGCGGACCCGGAGCGGGAGAATTTCAAGTATTTGATTGCACATATACTGCAAACGCAAGCGAAAGCTACGGGGCTATCGGTACAACAACCAAACCCTATCCGGTCAACGCCAA
>JBGQKM010000159.1:0-13963 GCA_041499515.1 Planctomycetia bacterium
AACCGCTACTCGTTTGCCCCCGACATTCTCGTCAACTGCACGCCGGTTGGCATGCACCCCAATGTGGATGCCTCGCCGTACGACAAACATCACCTGAAGCCTTCCATGGTCGTCTTCGACACGGTCTACAATCCGGAGAACACGCTGCTGGTCAAAGACGCGCGCAGCCAAAGCTGCACGGTCGTAACCGGCGTGGAGATGTTCGTGCGCCAGGCCTGCCTGCAATTCCAACAATTCACCGGCCAGGAGGCGCCCAGCGACCTGATGCGCGAAGTACTGAAGCGGGCAATCGGCCCAGCCAAATACTGATCGTGCAAACAAGCGATCCTTTTCCCAAGAACCCGTGGGTGATATGAATCTGGTCCTGATTGGATACCGAGGCACGGGCAAGAGCACGGTGGCTCGATTGATCGCGGAAAAACTGCTTTGGCCGTGGTTTGACGCCGACGCGCAGATCGAATCGCTCTCCGGCAAGTCCATCGCGCAGATCTTTTCCGACGAGGGCGAAGCGGCCTTCCGCGACTGGGAAAGCCGGGTAGTCGCCAATCTGGTTCAGCAAGACCGCTGCGTGCTGGCCCTCGGAGGCGGCGCGGTGATGCGGCCGGCCAATCGCGCAGCCCTCGCTCGGCAAAGCAAAGTCGTGTGGTTGCAGGCTTCGCCCGAAACGCTCTGGCAACGCATCCAGCAGGACCGCTGGACGGCCGAGCGACGCCCTAACCTGACTGCCCAGGGCGGCATAACCGAGATCATCGCTACGCTCGACGCGCGAAACCCGATTTACCGCGAGTGCGCCCAGCTCGAAGTCGATACCCAAGGAAAGACGCCCCAGCAGGTGGCCGACGCTATCCTTGCGCAGTGGGATCTGGGCTGAAGTCTCGCCGGCGGACACGACTTGCGTGAATATGATCTTGGCCATTCCGCTGAGCCTGCGACTGCTGGGCCTGTTTTGCGCGGGAGTGATCCTGGCGGGCTTTGTCAATCTGGGCGTCTATCGCCTGGCCTGGAACCAACGCTCCCTCAGCCCTTGGTCGGCACCGACCGGCGGCGACGCGCGACGGCGCTGGCCGGATCTGCTGCCGCTGTTCGGCTGGTGGGCGCTGCGGCGTGAGTCGCCCCTGCATGGGCGCGGGTTTTGGATCCGTCCGCTTTTGGTCGAGCTGGCCACCGGCTTGCTGTTCGCCGGGCTGTATCTCCGTGAAACCGAATGGGCCGGCATGCTGGGTCTCGTGGCCAACGGGATTCCGCCTCACGCGGATTTCCTGTCCGACAATTTGCCGCTGGTGTTGCACGCCCGATATGCGAGCCACGTCATTCTGGTCGCGCTGATGCTCGTGGCCTCGTTGATCGACATCGACGAAAAGACGATTCCCGATGCGATCACGATTCCGGGCACGCTGGTGGGGCTGGCGCTGGCCGCGCTTTATCCGTGGTCATTGCTTGAGGCCGGCGAGTGGTTTGTGAATGGCGCGCTTCACGTGGAGTTTCTCACGCTTGCATCGCCCCAGACATGGCCCGACGCGCTGGACGGTTTGCCGCTGGCCAAGGGCTTGGCGATCGCGCTGGGCTGCTGGACGTTGTGGTGCGTGGGGCTGTTGCCGCGGCGGTGGAACACGCGACACGGATGGACGACGGCCCTGCGCGTTTTTTTGCATCGCCTGCGCGTTGAGCCGGCAACCTACTCGACGTTGCTGATGGGGCTGGTCGGCGTCGCCACGATCGGCTTGGTCGCCGCTTTTGCGCCCGCGGCGCACTGGGCGGCGCTGCTGACTTCGCTGGTGGGCATGGCCGGCGGTGGAGCCATGGTCTGGATCGTGCGCGTCATCGGCACCGCCGCGCTGCGGCGCGAGGCCATGGGTTTCGGCGACGTGACGCTGCTGTCCATGATTGGCGCCTTCGTCGGCTGGCAAGCCGCGCTGTTGATTTTTTTTCTGGCGCCGTTCGCGGGACTGGTCGTCGGGCTGGCGCAGTGGATCTTCCATGGCGAGCACGAGATTCCCTACGGGCCGTTTCTGTGCCTGGCCGCCGTCGGCCTGATCGTTGATTGGCCCGCGGTTTGGCAGTGGGGGTTTGGCATCTTCCAGATGGGCGGACTCGTCCCGGCTTTGCTGATCGGTTGCATGGGATTGATGGGCGGAATGCTGTGGATCTATCGCATCGTGCGCGATCTGTTGAGCCGCCCCGCGAAATGATTCCGGTTTGCAGGGTTCCGGGCGAGGGGTTTTCCGCCGGATTTCGGGCTAGACTTGATCGGACGCTTTTTGTCGCTGGTTCGTTTCGAGGCTCCGCGATCCATGAGGTTCCTGACCCACACGCTCCTCGATCCGTTTGACGATGTCGAGGCCTTGCGCCGCGGCCGTTACGGCGTCATCGAGGTCGCAACCGGCCGCTTGGTGGCGATTCACTTGCGACCCTGGCCGAAAATCGTTTCAGCGCTGGAGGTGGAATGGCGGGGGCATCGCTGGCATGCCAGCAAGCCGGGCGACCGCTGTCTGGTCTACTACAATCAGCCACGACGATTCTCGAATTTCCTGGCGCTCAAGTACATCGTCTCGCATCGCGACTGCACGCTCGCGACGTTGCACCACGCGTTGGAAGTGCTCGATGAAGTGGCCCGCCTCAAACAGACTGATGCGATCGTGTGCGATATTTGGAACGACCGCATCTCGGACCGGTTGCTGGCGCGATGGGGTTGGGGGCCGCACAAACCCCAACGCTGGCATCGCCATTTCATCAAACGCTTTTACGGCGTCTATCCCGGACAGTCCTCGGTACGGCTTTGCGCCACGGCCACGCAGGGCTCATGCTAGCAGGTTCGCAAAACTGGTCTTGTGACCAAATGCGGCCGTTGCTACGATTCGGCCCTTGTCGGATTGCGCCTCCATTCATGCACAGGTCCCAGGCGCACCTCCAGCGCGAGCGAGCAACACCCGCGGGGATCGCGAACCCGGGCAACTCGACTCGTGGGCCCATCGAACTCGGACGTTCGTTCCAAAAAACGGCTTAGGAGATCAGCATGCGAGTCGTCGCATTTGCGGGCTCGCTCGTCTTGTTGTGGCTTCCGGCCCTGGCCGGTTGCACGAACAATCCCTACGCGCTGCAGCGGCAGAATCAGACGTTGCAACAGCAGCAGGTCGCGCTGCAACAGCGCAATCAGGAACTGCAAAGCCGCGCCAGTACTTTGGACCGTGACAATCAGGAACTCGAAACCTTGTTGGCGCAAACGCGGCAGCAAGGCAAAGTTCAGGAAGATCAACTCGCCGCGATCCGCGACCAACTTTCCTCCGCCTCGGCCCAACTGGCACAGTTGCGCGACGAAAAGCACTTGACCGAAAAACAAACCGAAGCGCTCGTGGCCTCCACGCGTCGCCACTCAGGCGCCAAAATCACGGCCAACAACAGCCTGCAGCGCAACCTGCCGTCCGTCAATTTGCCAGGCGTCGAAGTCCGCGTCGATGGCGACGTCGTGCGGGTCGAACTTCTCGCCGCTCGTCTGTTTCAACCAGGATCCGCGGTCCTGCAACCGGTCGCCGGTTCGTTTCTCGATGCCGTGATCGCCGAACTGGTCCGGGCCTATCCGGATCAAAAAATCGGCGTCGAGGGGCATACCGACAACGACTTCATCCGCAGCCCGCAAGGCGGCGACCATCAGCAGCTCTCGGTCAGCCGGGCCACGGCCGTCTATCAATACCTCGCTGGGCGCGGCCAGCTTTCGGCCAATCGCATGTTCATCGTCGGGCACGGCAGCAACCAGCCGGTGGTCTCCAATGCCACGGCGGCCGGCAAAGCCCGCAACAATCGGGTCGAGCTGGTGGTCTATCCGGAAAAGAGCGTCGCCAGCCGATAGCTGCACTTCCGGCCGGCCGGGGGTATAATCAGGCCCTGGCGAACCCGCCCGGGACCACCGTTGTCCCATCCCTCAGCCCCCGATCTGCAGCCCACACGCTCCGCGAGCGAACCGTGCCGATGATTGCCATTGTCGACTACCAGATGGGCAATCTGCGGAGCGTCCAAAAGGGCTTCGAGAAAGTCGGCCACGAGGCCACGATCACCAGCGATCCGGCCGTGCTGGCCCGAGCCGAAAAAATCGTGCTGCCCGGGGTGGGAGCGTTCGGCGATGCGATGGCCGAGCTCAAGCGCCGCGAGTTGGTCGAGCCGATTCGCCAGGCGGTCGCGGAGGGCAAACCGTTTTTGGGGATTTGCCTGGGCTTGCAATTGCTGTTCGAAGTAGGCCACGAAGGGGGACGTCACGAGGGGTTGGGCATCCTCGCGGGCGAAGTCGTGCGGTTCGAGCTGCCCCACGAGTACAAAGTGCCCCACATGGGCTGGAACCAGCTCGCGATTCGGCGCCCCGCCCCTTTGCTATCGGGCTTGGCCGACGGCGTGCACTGCTACTTCGTGCATTCCTATTACGTGGTGCCGCGCGATGCGGCGGTGATCGCGACGGACACCGACTACCCAACGCCATTCTGCTCGATGGTCTGGCGCGACAATTTGTTCGCCACCCAGTTCCATCCCGAAAAGAGTCAGCGGGACGGCTTGCACATGCTAAGGAATTTCGCCGAGCTGTAACGGTCCGCGCCAGGGCTTACTACGCTAGCGTTTTGACCGTTTGCGCGCTTGACAGCCGATGCGGCGCGGGGCTACTATTGGGACTGTACCCTTCCCGCTTCCCCTCTCCCGCGCACCGCTCCCGGCCCTAATTGCATGGCCAAAACAATGCGTCAAGGCATTTTTCCCGGAATGCATCCGGAAACAGCGCCGGGCGAAACGCCATTGGCTGGTGCCTTTGAAACCGAATCGCACGACGACCTCGGCGACGGCTCGCCGGACGAGGACGCCTTGAACGAGGACGCCGTCGCGTCGGACGAGGTCGCCGTTTGTGATTCTCGAGCCCCCAGCAGCCTGCGAGGCGAGACCGTCTGGGTGGTCGACGCCAATTCGCTCATTTTCCAGGTCTTCCACGCGCTGCCGGAGATGACCAGTCCGCAAGGTGAGCCGGTTTCGGCCGTGTTCGGTTTTACGCGCGACATGCTCTATCTGCTGGAGCAGAAGAAGCCGACCTACCTGTTCGTGGCGTTCGACGGTCCGGAGCGGACATTTCGACATGAATTGTACGAGGATTACAAAGCTCACCGCGACGAGATGCCGGTCGACCTGACGCCGCAGTTCGCTCCCATTCGTCGCTTGCTCAAGGCGCTCAACGTGCCGGTGTTGGCCTACGAAACCTACGAGGCTGACGACCTGCTGGCCACGATAGCGCATCGGACCAACGAACTGGAAGGAGAGTGCTACGTGGTCACCGCCGACAAGGATGCCCGGCAGTTGATCACCGATCTGGTCAAGGTCTACAACGTCCGCAAGGACCAGGTGTACGATGCCGGCGCCTTGAAGGACGACTGGGGCATTCGGCCCGACCAGGTTGTCGATTTCCAGGCGCTGGTGGGCGACGCGGTGGACAATGTGCCGGGGGTGTCGTTGATCGGGCCCAAGATCGCCGGCGAGTATTTGCAGAAGTACGGCACGCTGGACGCGTTGTTGGCGCATGCTGACGAGCTGCCCAAGGGCAAGCGCAAAGACAATCTAATTGCCCAGCGCGAACAGGCCCTGTTGAGCCGCACGCTGGTGCGGTTGGATCGACACGTGCCCATCGCCGTCGACTGGGACGCGGCCCGCGTCGAGGGCGTCGATCAGGCGGCCTTGGCCGAGCTGTTTACCGAGTTAGGTTTCCATAGTCTGGCGCAGCGATTCTCGGCCCTGCCCCAACGGCGCCCGGCCGGCGCATGGCAGGTTGACTACCAGGCGATCGAAACGCCGGAGCGTTTGCAGTGGCTGGTCGACGAACTGGGCCGGCAGAAGATTTTTTCGTTCGATACCGAAACGACCAGCATCTCGCCCCGCTGGGCGGAAATCGTCGGCTATTCGTTCGCCTGGCAGGACGGCCAGGCGTATTACGTTCCGGTGCGCGTGCCGCCCGGAGAGCCGCACCTGGACCCCGCTGAAACGCTTGCAGCGCTGCGGCCGATTCTGGAAAACCCGGCGATCGAGAAGCTTGGGCAGAATTTGAAATACGACATGGTCGTGCTGCGCTCGGCCGGGGTCGAGTTGGCCGGCGCGCGGTTCGACACGATGGTCGCCAGCTACCTGCTCGATGCCGGCGAACGGAACCACAATTTGGACGAGTTGGCGCTGCGCTATCTACAGCACCACACCACCAAGATCGCCGAGTTGATCGGCGTGGGCAAGCAACAAAAGCGAATGGACGAAGTGCCGCTGGCCCAGATCACGCACTATGCGGCCGAAGACGCCGACGTGGCCTGGCGGCTGCACAGACCGTTGGCGGAGCGCTTGCAAGAGGCGAAACTCGACAGGCTGTTCGACACTTTGGAAATGCCGCTGGTCGAAGTGCTCGTGGAATTGGAGTTCAACGGCGTCAAGATCGACACCGAGTTGCTCGCGGGCTTGAGCCGCAAGTACGGCGCGCTGCTGGAAACACTCGAGCGGGAGATCCACGAGTTAGCCGGCCGCGAGTTCAACATCGGCTCGCCCAAGCAACTGCAGCAGATCCTGTTCGACGAGCACAAGCTGCCGGTGCTCAAGAAGACCAAGAGCGGCGGCAGCACGGACGTGGAGGTGCTCGAGGAACTGGCCCGGCTGCATCCGTTGCCGGCCAAGATCATCGAATATCGTCAATATGCCAAGTTGAAGAACACCTATGTGGACGCCTTGCCGCAACTGGTCCATCCGGGCACGGGTCGGGTGCACGCGTCGTTCAACCAAGTGGTGGCGGCCACGGGGCGGCTGAGTTCGAGCGATCCCAATCTGCAAAACATACCGGTGCGCACACAGAGCGGCCGCGAGATTCGCGCCGCGTTTTTGCCCGGCGACGAGGGCTGGAAACTGCTGGCGGCCGACTACTCGCAGATCGAGCTGCGCGTGCTGGCCCACTTTTCGCAAGATCCGACGCTGTGTGCGGCCTTTGCCCGCGACGAGGACATTCATGCCCGTGTGGCCAGCGAGGTGCACCACGTGCCGCTGGACCAGGTCACTAGCGACATGCGGCGGCGGGCCAAAGCGGTGAATTTTGGGGTCATCTACGGCCAAAGTCCGTTCGGATTAGCCAAGCAGTTGGACATCGAGCAGGCCGAGGCGGCGCAGTTTATCGACGCCTATTTCGACCGTTACCAGGGCGTGGAAGAATTCCTGCAACGGATACTGGAAGAGTGCCCTCGGACTGGCTATGTTAGTACCATCCTCGGCCGGCGACGCGCGATTCGCGGCATTCGACGCGGCACGTCTCGCCAGCGAAACCTTCCGGAACGCACAGCGATCAACACGGTCATCCAAGGCTCGGCGGCGGATCTCATCAAGCTGGCCATGATTAACATCCATCGCCGGCTGCGGAAAGAAAAATCGCCCGCCCGGATGTTGCTGCAAATTCACGACGAACTTGTCTTTGAAGTCCCCTCGGACGAACTCAACCAGGTGGCGAAAATCGTGACCGACGAAATGTCGGGCGTGATGGAGCTTGTCGTGCCACTTAAAGTCGATTTGAAATCGGGAGACAATTGGGCAGATTGCCAGGCCTGGCGCTAGCGCGCCGGCGGCCGCAGGGGACCATGATGGGCGAGTTGGCACATGGGCCGGGAAAAATACCACTCATCGGAATCGTGGGCGGAATCGCCAGCGGAAAAAGTTTCATCGCCGAGCAATTCCGCCGCCAGGGCGCGGCCATCGTATCGGCCGATCAAATGGCCCATGAGGTTTTGAAAAACGAGGATGTGAAACGAGCAGCGCGCGAGCGTTGGGGAGACGCGATCTTTGGGCCCGACGGCCAAATCGATCGCGCGGCGTTGGGCAACATCGTGTTTGCTCCGCCTCCGGACGGTCCGCGAGAGCTGAAGGTTTTGGAACAATGGACCCACCCCAGAATCGGACAACTGGTGCGCGAGCGGGTTTTCGAACTTGCCCGGCAAGGGACCGTAGCGGCCATGGTGCTGGACGTGCCGTTGATGTTCGAGTCGGGATGGAACAAGTTTTGCGACAAGATCGTTTTTGTCGACGCGACGCGCCCGCTGCGCGTGGCGCGGGCAGCGTGTCGAGGTTGGACTGAGGAGGATTTTTCCCGTCGTGAGGCCGCCCAGGAATCGCTGGAAACCAAACGAGCGCTGGCCGATGTCGTAATAGACAACTCCGGATCCCCGGAATCGGCCCAAGCTCAGATCGAGCATTTTTGGCATTCGCTGGTCGACCCATCCCTACCCCAATAGCCCTGGAGGCTGTGGGACGTTTTTTGTCGAGCCACGACCATCGACTGCCGCCGCGATTACGCGTGCGCGACGCGAGTTTTATGGGATCAACAACCAGTCCGTCGTTCTGGCAACCTGTCTGTTGGATTTGAGGAAACTTCTCTACCCGCCGTTGACGCCTTCTGTGTGTCAGCTAACGAGACCTTTCAGGAGTATCACGACCATGGCCGAAACCAAGAGCACGGGTGCCCGCAAAGCATCCCAGCCCCCTCTCCAAACCGAGGAATTTCAGCAACCGACCGACGGCGAGCCGCTGAGCCTGGCCGAAGAACTGGCCGACGAAGCCGCCCACATGGGCGATGAAGTCGACGATCGCTACGAGCTGATCAAGCAGGGTGACATCCACATCGCCGAACTGCAGCGGATGACCATGCCCCAGTTGATCGAACAGGCCCGCAAGGAGAATCTCTCGGAGATCACGGGCATCAAGAAGCAAGACTTGATCTTCAAGATTCTCAAGGAGCGGGTCAAGCTTAATGGATTGATGTTCGGCGAGGGGACTTTGGAGATTCTGCCCGACGGGTTCGGATTCTTGCGCAGCCCCGATTATCACTACCTATCGTGTCCGGACGACATTTACGTGTCGCCCAGCCAGATTCGCCGTTTCGGCTTGCGGACCGGTGCCACGGTTTCCGGCCAGATCCGCCCACCCAAGGAGAACGAGCGGTACTTCGCGCTGTTGCGCGTCGAGGCGATCAACTATCAAGATCCCAACCAACTTTCCGAGAAGGTCTTCTTCGACGATTTGACGCCGTTGCACCCCGACAAGCGCGTGATGCTCGAGACGACTTCCGACGAAGTGGCCATGCGCGTGGTCGACCTGATCGTGCCGATCGGATTCGGACAGCGCGGACTGATCGTCAGCCCGCCGCGGGCCGGCAAAACGATCTTGCTGCAAAAGATGGCCAAAAGCGTGCTCACGAACCATTCCGAGGTGTACGTGATCATGCTGTTGATCGACGAGCGTCCGGAAGAAGTCACGGACATGGAGCGGCAAGTCAAGGGACCCAATTGCGAGGTGATCAGCTCCACGTTCGACGAACCGTCGGCCCGCCATATCCAAGTCTCGGAAATGGTGATCGAAAAGGCCAAACGCATGGTCGAATACGGCCACGACGTGGTGATCTTTTTGGATTCAATCACGCGGCTGGCGCGGGCCTGGAACTCGGAATGTCCGCACTCGGGCAAGATCCTTTCCGGCGGCGTCGACGCCAACGCGCTGCAGCGTCCCAAGCGGTTTTTTGGCTCGGCCCGCAAGATCGAGGAGGGGGGCTCGCTGACGATCATTGCCACGGCCCTGATCGACACCGGCAGCAAGATGGACGAAGTGATCTTTGAGGAGTTCAAGGGAACCGGCAACCTGGAAATCGTGCTGGATCGCCGGCTGGTCGACAAACGGGTTTGGCCGGCGATCGACATCAACCGCAGCGGCACGCGTCGCGAGGAGATGTTGATGGACCCCGAAGAACACCGCCGCGTGTGCATTCTGCGGCGCGTGCTCAACGACATGAACGGCCCGGACGCGATGGAACTGTTGATCAACCGCCTGCAAAAGACCAAGACCAACGCCGAATTCCTGATGAGCATGAAATCGTAACCAGGGTCTCCGTTGGAGGTGGTCGCGCGGCTGCGGTTTGCAACGGCGACGGTCGCGTGGCGGGTCGGGCGGCGGAGGGTTCGACCTGGCGCGCAACGTTCGAAAGGCAGGGAACGGGTGGCACGCGTGATTGAAGGCAATTTGACGGCTCCCAACGGTTCGCTGGCGATTGTGGTTGCGCGCTACAATGAATCGATCACTGGCAAACTCTTGGCTGGAGCGCTCGAGACCCTGGCGGAAAACGGCGTGCCCGCCGCGAACGTCGACGTCGCTTGGGTACCCGGCGCTTGGGAAATTCCGCTGGTGGCCGATCACATGGCCAAGAGCGGGCGTTACGTCGCCGTGATTTGTCTAGGCGCGGTGATTCGCGGCGAAACGACGCACGACCAGCACATTAACCGCGCGGTGAGCCTTGGCTTGGGCGAGGCCGGCTTGCACTCGGGGGTGCCGGTTTTATTCGGCGTGCTGACCTGCGATACGCTCGAACAAGCGATCCACCGTTCGGGCGGCAATGTCGGCAATAAGGGAAGTGAATGCGCATTGGCGGCGCTCAAGATGATCAGCTTGCTCAGCAAACTCGCCTAACGAGAGAGGAGTCCAACGGACGATGGCCCGTCGCAGCCGAGCCCGAGAAGTGGTCTTACAGGTTCTCTATCAAGACGACCTGAATCCGCAGCACAACCCGGCCGACGATCAGCGTTTCGTGCGCGATCGCTTGCACGCCGCGGAGTTGGCCGAGTTCGCCGAGTCGCTGATCGCCGGCGTGCGCCGCAACCGCCGGGAGTTGGACCAGGTGCTGGCGCAAACGGCCGATCACTGGAGCCTGGAACGGATGGCCGCCACGGATCGCAACGTGCTGCGGCTGGGCGCGTTCGAAATCCTTTATGCCGAAACGCCGGACCGCGTGGCCATCAACGAGGCCGTGGAACTGGCCAAGCGCTTCGGCTCCAAGCAATCGGCCCAGTTCGTCAACGGCATTCTCGACCGCTTGCTGGTCGGCCACGAAAAGCCATAGTCCTGAATTCTTCCCGCCGCTCGATTCCTCTCTGCGAAAGCCAACATGGGTTTTTTCGACAAGATCAAGCAAGGCCTCAAAAAGACCTCGCAGCTGCTCAATACTGACGTTCGCGACCTGTTCAAAAGCGAGGGTCGGCTGGTCGACGAGGCGTTTCTGGAGGAACTGCTGGGCATCCTTATTAAAACCGACATGGGCGTGCAAGCCGCGCAGGCCATCGTCGAGGAGGTCAGTGCGAAGTATCGCTCGCGCGTGATGCAGATGGAGGAGTTGCTGGCCAGCGTCAAAGCCAAGCTCAAGGAATTGCTGGCTCAGCCCGAAACGCCGATTCGATTTGCCCGCGAGGGGCCCACGGTGATCATGGTGGCCGGTGTCAACGGCGCGGGCAAGACGACGTCGATCGCCAAACTGGCCCATCTGTTCGTCGCGCAGGGCAAGACGGTCGTGCTGGGCGCGGCCGACACGTTCCGTGCCGCGGCCGTCGAACAATTGACGATTTGGGCCGATCGCTTGGGAACCGCCATCGTGCGGGGGGAACCGCAAAGCGATCCGGCCAGCGTGGCCCATCGAGCCGTAGCGCTGGCCGTCGAATCGAAAGCCGACGTATGCATCGTCGACACGGCCGGACGTCTGCAAACGCAGCAAAACCTGATGCAGCAATTGACGAAGATCCACCGCGTAATCGGCAAGCAGATTTCCGGGGCCCCGCACGAAGTGCTGTTAGTCCTCGACGCCACCACCGGCCAAAACGGAATCAGCCAGGCCCGGCACTTTACCGATGCGGTCAATTGTACGGGCATCGTTTTGGCAAAGCTCGATGGCACGGCCAAAGGCGGCGTCGTGGTGGCGATTCGCCAACAGGTCGGATTGCCGGTCAGATACGTGGGCGTGGGGGAACGGCCCGAAGACCTGACGTTGTTCGTGCCCGACGACTTTGTCGAGGCGCTGTTCGAAGACCTGGTCGGCACCGCGGCCGCCGGCTGACGTTTGGCCTGCGGCGCCTTGCGTTCGGCATGCGTGGCTGCATGCCCTGGGGGACCGGTTTCCTGACTCTCGGGACGGTTGACTGGCATGGATATGTGCGATAGCTGGGCTCATTTTCGCTATAGCCGTCAAGCCTTTCCTAGTCTCTTGTCACTGCAACCTCTGCGGCCCGAATATGCACTCTTTCGGGTCAATTCGTTTCAGGCGGCAGGCCGATAGCTCCTGTGTGGAGCCGAAGCGAAGCCAGGCGGTTGTTTCCATTCGCTCCGACGTCAAACCCGCCCATTAGAGTGTTCCCCACAGCACTCTCCCACCGTTTCAAAGGATTGGAGAACGGATCATGAGACTCGCGAAATTGGCGCTTGCCGGCACCGTAGTCGGCTTGCTGTCGACCGGGGCGGCATACGCCCAAAACGGACTGGGGTCTGCCTCGTCCGTGCAACAGACCGCCTTCGAATACAACAGCTACTATGCGGCGGACGACGCCCAGTCGCCGAGCGACCAGGCCCCGGCAGCGCCAGCCGCCGACGCGGCGGCGCCTTGCAACACATGCGGCAACGGCTGCAACGACTGCGCGCTGTTTCCTCCAGGTTCGATGCTCAATCCCTGTTGCCCCACGGGCCAGCCCTGGAAATTCTTCGACGACCCGTGCCTGAAGTGCAGAAACATCAACATCGCCGGCTATTTGGCCCAAAGCTATACCTGGAACACGTCCAATCCGGCGGACCGCTTCAACGGCCCCGTCACCTGGACTGATCGGGCCAACGAATATCAGCTCAACCAGGCGTATATTTACGCCGAGAAGACCACCAACACCAACGGCTGCGGCACGGACTTGGGTTGGCGAGTGGATTTGATGGGCGGCACGGATACCCGTTTTACCACGGCGTCAGGCCTGGAAACGCGCGGCCAGTTTAATTCGCCCAAATGGAGCACCCAACGCTTCTACGGCCTGGCCTTGCCGCAGTTCTATCTGGAAGCCGCCGTGAACGACTGGAAAATCAAGTTCGGTCACTGGTATGCCCCAGTCGGCTACGAAGTCGTGATGACCAACGGCAACTTCTTCCCTAGCCTGCCTTATACCTTCCAATACGGCGAACCGTTCACCATGACCGGCGCCATCGGCACCTATCAATATAGCGAAACGGTGTCGATGGGCGGCGGCGTTATGCACGGCTGGGACAACTTCGACAACTCAAACCCCAACATGAGCTTCATCGGGACCTATACCGAAAAATTCTCCGACGGCGCGGCCTTGGCCTCGGCGGTTACGCTCGGCAACGAACAGGTTCAAAGTGGCGCCTTCCGCCAACGCTATCTGGCTACCAACGTCTATAGCCGTCCGCTGAAGCAAATCAGCGACCGGCTGAACTACGTCGTGCAGAGCGACTTCGGCTGGCAGAACGACGCCTTGCTCAGTGGCAAGGACGCCCGTTGGTACGGCTTGAACCAATACTTGTTCTACAAGGTCAGCGACTGCATGACCTACGGTGTCCGTGCCGAATGGTTCCGCGACGAAGAAGGCTACCGCGTCGGCGGCTTCCTGGGCAACACCACGGACCAGCCCGGTGCCCCCTCACGCGGTTTGGCGACCACTCGCAGTGGCTACGCCGGCAGCTTCTATGAAGTCACCATGGGCGCCAACTGGAAGTACAGCGCCAACACCATGGTCCGCCCCTATGCTCGCTTCGATTGGTTCAGCGGCACGTCGGCCAACGGCCCGACCCAACGACCCTTCGACGGCGGCACGGGCAACAGCCAGACCCTGCTGGGCTTCGACGTGATCACGACCTTCTAACCAATACGACCACGCCCACCGACCTCGAGCATCGGCCCAACGCCCCCAGCGGGCCGGACGATGCGACAGGTCCGTGGCAAGGCCGAAACAATGCAAGGTTGAGCCCCGACATCGGGGCTCAACCTTTTTTCGTAGCTGCGATCGGCCATCCCTGCACGCATCGAAGACCGTACCAGAGCACTGGAGGCAAACGATGCCCAACAGCGCATCGCGAAACGGTCAACAATTGGGCAAGCCAGCCCATCGACAACTGGGACCGCAAG
>JBGQKM010000160.1:0-13954 GCA_041499515.1 Planctomycetia bacterium
GTTCGCCGCGGGAAGTTTGCAGCGAGCGCAAGCATTGGCCGACGACGACCTGTGGACTTTTCGCCAGCGGTTGCTCGGCGCCCTGGCCCGGCCGCAACTCGAAAGCCTGTCCTTGGCTCGCGAGTTGATGGCGTTCGTGGAAGCCGCCGGAAAAGAAGCCGGCCCGCGGCGCGCTCGGGCACGGCAGGTGGTCGGTTTCGCGATCGACTTTTATCGGCAGCTTCTGCGCGCGTTGTGCGGTTTGCCGCCGTCGGGCGACGCCGAGCTGTTGCGCGCGGTGGACCAGGCCCGCTCGACGTGGCCGCCCGACTCGGATCCGGCGGCGGCGTGCATCGACCGCTCGCTCGAGGCCCTGGGGCACATCGATCGCAACGCCCATCAAACGACGCTCTTGGAATGCTGGCTCGACGATCTGTCGCGGATTCTGGAAACCGGCCAGCCGGTAGCCGCGTACGACGCATAGCGAGCTAGCCGTTGATCTCGCCCTGCAGTGTCAACACGAGCTTGCGCGCGCCGGCCCGATTGCGATGCTCGCACAAATAGATCCCCTGCCAGGTTCCCAACAGCAGCCGTCCGCCGCGCACCGGAATGCTCAGCGACGAGCCCAACAGCGAGGCCTTGACGTGGGCCGGCATGTCGTCGGGACCTTCGATCGTGTGGCGATGGCCAAAATCTTCAGGCGCCAACGCGTTGAACGACGATTCCATGTCGGCCGGCACGTCGGCATCGGCGTTTTCGTTGATCGTCAGCGAAGCCGACGTGTGCTGGATGAAGACCTGCAACAGGCCGACTTCGACTTTCGGCAGCTCGCGCACCGCCTCGAGCACATGGGAGGTAATCAAATGAAAACCACGGCGAAAGGGGGGTAATTGCAGCGTATATTGAAACCAGGTCATAAGGGTTCTTCGATCGAGGTGACCGCAGTGATGCTCCCTCCGTCTAGCCTAACAGAACCCCAGTGCGGACCAAGGGACGGCCGTGGCGAGAAAAAACCTTTAAAACGTTTATTATGCCAGTAAGCGCATCGTCGATCACCGCGATGCCAGCAAATACCACAGGCCGGGGCGATGGTTTTCCGCCGTCAAGGGGGGGCACGAAACGGCTGCCTGTCAAAATTGTTGACTTTCTGGTTCCACCATTTAAAATACTTTGCTTACGCGGTACGTGTGTTTCTCCCCCCTTGATTCGGATTCTCAAGCAGCCCACCGCATCCGAAAAAAACAAATCTTGCGAAGCGGTCGCCAGGACGGTCGAACGCCCGCAAGAACGTGTCTGCCAGGCTCGATGGATCGTTCCGCCTTGGTGACGCACTGACGTGCAAGGTGCGAAAAGCAAGTGGAGAGTTGGAACCAAGGTGGCGATCTTTTTTAGTTGGAGGGTGTGATTCGATGCGGCAGATGCGGAACGTTTTTGAAGCGATTTTGAAGTACGGTCACGACGAGGACTTTGCTCCGGCGGAGGATGATACGTTCTCCCCGACCGAAGCGCCGGCCGGTTCTCGAGCCAAGCTCGACGTGTTGGCCGAGCGAGTCTTGCGCGGCGAGCCCCTGTGGCACCCCGAAGACCGACCCGATTACAGCGGCCTGACCGGCGCCGTGCGTCCCCGCGAATAAACCGCGCGGGCATAGCTGAAGTCATCGCAAAACACATCGTCAGTCCCCGGACCGACGATGTGTTTTCTTTTTTTACGCGCGCATCGAATAAGGGCGCTGTCGGTTGCCCCATCGACTACTTGCCGGCGCTGGCTTGGGCCGATTGGGCTTGCTCGAAGGCGGCTTTTTCCGCCAGCAGGCTTTGCAAACCGGCCTGCGCGGCCGCGGCGGCGTCGGCGGCGACTTTACTGGCTTTCGATTTCTCGGCCGTCACGGCTTCGGCGGCTGCCAGTTCGGCGGCGGCTTTTTGCGCGACCGCGGTCGCCGCGGCGGCCGCGGTCATCTGTGCCTGCACCAGCATTTCCAAGGTCGGCGGATTGGGCGCCAGCGGCGCCACCAGCTTGCCGTCGGCCACGTCCGAAAGCCGCACCTCGCCCAACCAGTCGCCGGCCACCACGCGCGCGCCGTCGTGCGTCAAGGCCACCTCGGTGGCAATATCATTCAGCGCGGCCAACTCGCGGATCAACGCGCCGTTGCCGTCCCAAACTTTCGTCAGCCGGTCGCGTCCCACCGACGCGATCTTGCCATCGCGCGAAAACTCGATCGAAGTCACGCCGCCGCCGTGTGCGGCCCAATTCTTGATCTCCTTGCCCCCCTCCATCTCCCACAGCTTGATCGTGCCGTCTTCGCTGCCGCTGGCCAGGACGTTCGAGTCGATCCGCCAACTCACGTCGCTGATCCCCCCTTTGTGCCCGGCCAGGTTCTGATACTCGCGGGCCGTCTCAGCCTCCCACACGAACATTCCGCCGCCACGGTCGGCCGTGGCCAACAGCACGCCGTCGGGACTGAACTCCAGGGCATAAATCCATTCGGTATGCTTGCGAATTTCATGCAGCAGCGAGCCGTCTGCCGTGGAATAGATGCGCACCACGCGACCCGGGCCGCCCAGCGCGATCCGCGTGTGATCCTCGTTGATGTCGGCGGCCAGCACGACGTCCAATTCGTCGCCGACCTCGAACGCCCGCTTGCCGGTCTTCACGTCGTAGACCACGACGACGCCGGCCTTCGCGCCCACGCCGCCGCCGGCCAACAGCAGCGAGCCGCTGCGGCTGAACTTGAGAATGTGGGGCGTCCCTTCAGGAAACGGCAACACGCCCAGCAACTGGGCCGTATCCGAGTGATACAACGCTATCTGCTTTTGCCCGGCCACAGCCACCAGCGGCGCCCAGGGACTGGCGGCCAGGGCCGTCACGGCGCTGGCTCGCGCGGTATACACGACCGGTTGCCGGGAAAGTTTTTCGGGCATGGGGGGCGGCCCCTCGGGCTTGGCCGCGCCGACCGACATGCTCAAATTGAGCGTCGGCTGTTTCTTGGTCTTGGCGACCGAGCCGTTGTTTTCCAGCGCTCCGCCGGCGATCCAGGATTTGATCGTGGCAAGCTTCGCCGCCGGCAGTTGATCCTGCTTGGGGGGCATATTGGGCTCTTCCAAGTGCGAGACCAGCCGCCACAGCCGCGAACTCTCGGCATCGCCGGGCTCCACCACTTGCCCCGTCGAGCCCCCCTGCATCAGGCTGGCAAAGGTGGCCAGCGACAAGTCGCTCTTCTTGGTGTCCTGGTTGTGACAGGTGAAGCAGTGCTCGCGAAAAATCGGCCGCACGTGCTCGTCGTAGGTCGTCTTTGCCGCCGGCTGAGCATCCTCGGCCGCGGCGCGCCCGGCGTGACAGGCCAGCGCAATCCAAAGCGCCAGCGAGCCGGCACGCCACGTCGTGGAAAAAATGCGATTCCTCATACGATCTCGAGCCATTTAGTGGTTGAAAGCAAATTCGCGGGAGTTGAGCACCGCCCACAAAATGTCATCTACGGCGTTGCGCGGATTGGGCTCGGCGGCCAGGACCGCTTCGAGTTTTTGCGTTTCTTCGGGCGTCGGCTTGCGCGACAGGCACGTCATGTAGATGGTCTCCACGACCTGGGGCGGCTTCTGTCCGGCGTCGAGCATCTTTTGCAGCCGTTTGCTCTCGGCAAGCTTGCGAGTCAGCGTATCGCCGTTGATCAAATGCAGAGCTTGCGAGAGCGTTGGCTCGGTCGTTGCCTCGGCCGCGCAGACCGTCTGCCGCGGCGAACGGCCGAACGACGTCATGAAGTAATTGCTGGTTTGGCCGTCGGCGACCTGCACGGCACGAGCTCCCAGCGGCAGCCCCTGGAACTTCTCCTGGATCTCGGTCACCTGGCTCAAGCAGTCCAGCAGGCTTTCGGCCGGGATGCGGCGAATGCGGCTGTGCGAGAAATTCTTCGCGTCGCCCTCGTTGCTGGCGTTGGCTTGCGACGAGCGCTGGTAGGTTTGCGAATTGCAAATGTCGCGCACCAGTTGCTTGAAATCGTAATTGTACGACGTCAATTTCGCGCCCAGCGCCTGGAACAACTCAGGGTTGCTCGCCGGGTTGCTCACGCGAATGTCGTCAACCGGTTCGACGATCCCCAGGCCGAAAAAATGGGCCCACACGCGATTGGCCACGCTGGTGGCAAAATACGGGTTCTCCGGCGACGCCAGCCATTGGACCAGCACCGTCCGGCGATCCTTGCCTTTCACCTCCGGCGCGGGCCCACCCAGGAATTTGGGGGCCATGTCGCGTCCGCCGACCGGATGCTTCACTTCGCCGCCGCCGGAATTGAAGATGATCGTTTCGCGATAGTCCTCTCCCTGCTTGCGGCCGATCTGCGCGAAGAAGGCGGCGAAACTGTAATAGTCGTCCATCGTCCAGCGGTCGAACGGATGGTTGTGGCACTGGGCGCATTGCGTGCGAATGCCCATGAAAACCTGCGCCACGTTTTCGGCCGTCTTCAACGTGTCGCGCTCGATCTGGTAGTAGTTGGTGGCCGGGTTCTTGAACGTGCCGCCGCTGGCGCTGAGCAGATTTTGCACCATCTGGTTCAAGGGCACGTTGCTGGAAATCTGGTTGGTCAGCCAGTTGGAATACAGGAACATCGACTTGTAACTCACCTCGTTCGAACTCTTGACCATTAGCAAGTTGGCCCACTTCAGGGCCCAAATCTCCGAGAACTCCTTCCGCTCCAACAGCCGATCCACCAGTCGGGCCCGCTTGGCCGGATCGGCATCGGCCACGAACGCCTGATATTCCTCGACGGTCGGCAGCAAGCCCGTGATGTCGATCGTCGCCCGGCGGAGAAACACTTCGTCGCTGCACAGGTCGCTCGGCAGCACGCGAATTCGCTGCAACTTGGCCCCCACCAACTCGTCGATATAGTTGACCGGCGGCGTGGTCGGCGGCGTGTATTGCAAATCCTTGGGCAGCACCAGCACCTGGCTGCCGACGGTGTGCGTGGCGAAGCGGGCCATCACGAACGCCTCGCCCCGCGCCGCCGCGGTGACCAGACCATCGCGACTGATCGGTGCCGAGTTGTCGTTATTCGTCAAGAAAACTACCAGGTTCGTCACGTCGCGATCGGTGCCGTCGGAGTACCTGGCCCGGGCAATGAATTGCTGCGTCGTGTCCTTGCCTTCCAGCACGGCCTTGGGCGGATAAAGCTCAAGAGCCACCGGCGTCGGCACGTCGGCCGGGTCTTTCGGCACGCCGGCTTCGAGCCAGCGCAAGAGCGACTGGTAGTATTCACTGTCCGCGGCAAACTGCTTGCCGCCGGTGTGCGGCACGCTGCCGTCCGCTTTTTGCATCAGCAGACTCTCGCGCGGCAGCGCCAGATTGATGCGGCGAAAGCCGATCTCGTGCGTGATCCGATGATGGTCGCTGTCGGGATCGTAGCCAAACAGCGACAAATTGAAGCCGTCCTTGCCGCTCTTCGCCCCATGGCAACTGCCAGTGTTGCAGCCCGAGCGCAGAAACACCGGCATCACGTCGAGCCGGAAGCTGATCGGCCGTTCGACCGTCGCGTCTTTGACCGTGACCGGCACGCTGACGGTCTGCCCCTGATATTCCAGTGCCAGGGTCGTGGCGCCATCGGCCGCCGGATAGAGCGTATGGCCTTCGAGGCGGGCCAGGGCCGGCTGGGCCAACGTGGCCTTCGCCGCGGCGGTGACGTCCTGCGTCACGCCGTCGGGCCGCGTGGCCACGACGATAAACGCCTGGCGGTCGCGCGCGGTCGTCAATTGCACCTCCGGCGGATAGACGTCGAGCTTGATCGGCGGTGAGTCGGCGGCCCGGCCGACGCCGGCTATCAATACCAGACCCAAAAGCGTGTATGTCAGCCGTTTCATTTCGCGTCTCCTGCGATTTTGGGTGCCGCCTTGGCTTGTTGACGCTCCAGGCGGAGCTTTTCCAACGGGCTCAGGCGTTTTTCCACCGGCGGCGCGGGTGCCGCGGGCGCCGCCGCCGGCGCGGCCGCGACCGGCTGGTTCGGTTTGGGGGGCAGCGGCGTATCGATCCGCAACTCGCCCGTGCCCAGCGTGCTCACGATCGGCTCGCCGTTGGCCATCAAGGTTGCCCGGCAAATTACGGTCTTGTGCCGGCCGGCCGGCGAGTTGGCGGTGGTCTTGACCGGAAACACCAGCTCGGTCGAATCCTTGGTGATCTCGCGTGGCTCGGTGGTGACTTCGTTCGGCAAGCCGAGCAGTTCGATTTTCGCCGGGCCCTCGAAATCTTTCCGTTTCTCGACCTTGATCACCACATCGGTCGCCTTTCCTTGTTCAGTGGCGGCCGATTGAAAGATGAAGGCCAAAAACGGCTCGCAGACTTCCAGCGTGGCCATCTGCGAGGCGACCGTGATCGGCCCATCGCCGACCGTGGCGTCGCCCAACACGACGATTTTCCACTTCAGCACTTCCGCGCCGCTGTTGGCCGTCAGCGGAATCAGCGCCTCGGTTTTGCCCTCCGGAATCACGATCGACCCGGACGAGCCGACGCCCGGCGGATTGTACAGCATCTGCACGGCAATCGGCGCGTTGAAGCCCTCCTTGCGCGTGGCCACGATTTTCAGATTCATCGACCCGTCGCGCACCAGCGGAACCTTGGGCTCGACAATCTCGATTTTGAAGGGGGCCTCTTGCGTCACCGCAGCAGCCATTCGCTCGGAATACTGATTCCAGACTTCGATGTTGTTCTGCCCGCGAACCAACGTGGTCCGCTGTCGCAAGTGCCCTTCGATTTTCTGGTTCGGATCGGCATGCCGGCCCACGACGTCCACCAATGCACCGGCCAGCGGCGCGTCGGCCGCGGCCGTCAACAACACCGGCACGTCGCTGCGATTGGCCAGCATGGGCAGCGTCTCGACGGTCATGCCGGGCGGCAAGTCCTTGAATTCCAATTGCAAGTCGCCGCCAAAATCGGCCCGCGAGGCATTGACCAGAAACGCAATCCGGTTGCCGCGCGGCACCGGCGCGACGATGTCGACGAACTGCACCCGCTCGGAAAGCCCGAAGGTCAAAGCCGGCTTGACCGGCGCGACCTCGACGCGATAGACGTAGTCCACTCCGCCCTGGCCCAGGTGATCGCTGACGTGAACGACATACGTGTCGTCCTCGGGGATCGTGACTCGCAGAAAGCTATCCGGCCCACCGCTATCGTCGTTGCCTCCCACGCCGGCTCCGCCGATGCGAAACACGTTGAGCACCGAATCGAGTGGCGAGCCGAACGCTCGGGCCAGCACGCGCACGTCGAAAACCTGGCCTTTCTTGGCCGCGAACTTATAGCAGTCCACGTCGCCCGGCTTGGCGATGACGCCGTTCATTGCAATCGGGGCTTCGCACGCCGTGGCTTGGGCCAGGGCGTCGTTGGGCTCGACTTCCAGCACATTGTTCAAGTCGGTCAACCGAAACGGATGGGCCGACGGCGCGATGCCCCGCTCGTCGCGGGCAAAAACGTCAACGGTCGGCGAGAGGCCGGCCGGCAGCGTCAATTTTTCCGCTCGCGGGCCCAACACGTCGCCCAACCACTGCACGTCCACAGCTTCGCCCGGCTTGCCGCCAAAGGGCAACACGGCCGTGGGTCGCGGATAGCGCCCGACGTGCAGCCGATATAAGCACGAGCCATTGCCGGCAAACGACGTTTCGCGCACCTGCACGAGATATGTGCCATCCTCCGGAGCGATGATCGAACACATGCAATCCTGCCGCAACAGCGGCGCGTCGTCCGAGCGGGCCAGCTCGAAGCGCTTGGTGTCCAAAATGGCCAGGTACGGATCGAAGAAGAAATTCCCCAGCCGCAGACCCTCGATTTCCGCTGAGATTCGCTCGCCCTTTTTGGCCTCGACGGCAAAGTAATCGACGTCCTCGTTTTCGACCACGCCGTTGACGGTCGTGTCGAGATTGATTTTCTGCGGCTGCGCGAAATCGTTGTTGGGCTCGACCTCCTTGATTTCCGGCAAGGCGCCGACGCTGAAGGTGCGCAAATTGCTGATGCCGCTGGCCGTGCGCACGCGCACCTGGTGCAACCCCAGCCGGCAGTCGGCCGCGATCGCAAGTTTCGTCTTGACGGCGTTAGCGCCGGCGGGCTCCAGGTGGGTCACGCTGATGCCCGGTTCATAGAACAAGATCTGCTGGGCATCGCCCAGGCGGTCGCCGTTGAATTGCACCTCGACTTCGCCGCCGCGCTGGGCCCCGTAGGGCGCCATGCCGCCCAGTTGTGGAACCGCGCCCAGCGCCGCCGAGCTGCCCACCGCGACACAAGCCAACAAAACCGCGATCATGCCGCGCCATGCGCCGCGATGCATTACAACTCGAACGTTCATGACAGGTGCCTCGAAAAAAATTGGGCTCGCACAATACCGTTCCGGCTGCGGCCCGATGCGCGCCGCACCGCCAGCAAATTACGCCAGCAACTCTTTGCGGACTTTGCCACCGTCGACGATCTCGATGGGCCGATCGCCCGGAGCCATCAACTCCTTGTCGGCGATGATCCCCAATTGGTAATAGATGGTCGTGGCCAGATCGGCCGGACCGATTTCGTCTTTGTCGGGCTCGGAAGCCACGGGGTTGGACGCCCCGAAGATCGAACCGCGTTTGATCCCGCCGCCGGCCAGCACCACGCTAAACACCTTGGGCCAGTGGTCGCGGCCGGCCGTGGCGTTGATCTTGGGCGTGCGGCCGAATTCGCTCGAAACCATGACCAGCGTGTCGTTCAACAAACCCGTGCGGTCCAGATCGCGAATCAGCGTGGCATAGGCCTGATCGAAGGCCGGCATGCTGCCCCGCATGCCCGGCGTAATGTTGACATGCATGTCCCAGCCGCCGTAGGTGAGCGTGACGAACCGCACGCCCGCGGCCACCAGCCGACGCGCCAGCAGCATCCGCTGACCCGCCTCGTGCCGGCCGTACTCGTTGCGAATCGCCTCCGGTTCGGCCGCGATGTTGAATGCGTCGCGGGCTTGTTGCGAGCTGATCAGGCTATAGGCTCGTTCATAAAACGTGTCCATGGCCGAGAGCACGTCGGATTTCTCTTTTTTGGCGAAGTGCGCGTTGACCGCCTCCAAAGCCGTGCGGCGGCGCTCGAAGCGCCCCGCGTCGATCCCGCCCGGCAGGTTCAAATCGCGAACCGCAAAACCCGCCGCGGCCGGATCCGATCCCAGGCTGAACGGGCCGAACGACGAACTGAGATAGCCGGTGCCGGCGAATTCGTTCGGCTGGTTGGGAATGCAAACGTAGGGGGGCAGATTGTTGCGCGGACCGTACTCATGGCTGACCACGCTGCCCATGCTGGGAAACACCAGCGCCGGGCTGGGGCGATAGCCGGTGAACATGTTGTGGGTGCCCCGTTCGTGGGCAGCCTCGCCGTGCGACATCGAACGGATGACCGTGATCTTGTCGGCCATCTGGGCCGTCTGCGGCAGAGTCTCGGAAAAGACTTCGCCGGGGATCTTGGTCGGGATCGAGCCCAATTCGCCCCGATACTCGATCGGCGCATAGGGCTTGGGATCGAAGGTTTCCTGGTGCGAAATCCCGCCAGGCAGGAAGATGTGGATCACGCTCTTGGCCTTGGCTTCGACAAAGTCGTAGTTCTTCTGCTCGGCCCGAGCTTGCTTGAGTTGAAAATAATCGGCCAGGGTCAGCCCCATTCCCGTCAGGGCCCCGACCGCCAGAAAACCACGCCGGTTGGGTGAATACGAGCGCAAACTCATGACAAATCTCCCTAAATAGCTGCGGCGGCAACAGTGCTACGTTCTTGAGCCGACGGTGCGGCGAAGCTTTTCGAGAAACAGCGTCGAAAAACCGATACTCTGCACGAGGAAGGATGGCGCTGGCGGGCAGTCCTGGCGGAAACGAACCCCAAGTCGGCGGCCTCGGCGGCCAGCCTGATCTGGCAAGTTCGACCACGCTGATGCTAGCCGACGGGCTGCCGGCTGTAAAACATCAACTGCGGTTTATCCATATGCAAATCGGCGCCACGGGGCCTGGAAATCGTGTGTTTACCGGGGCCAGGCTCATCCGTTCGGCAGTACGCCCGAACACCAAGATTAAGGGTAGACTTGAGACAAATAAAATTTGATAACACAGTGAATTGCCGCTATCATCGTGGCAGGATTGGCCGAAGGGCAATCGGCCAACCGCAGGTCGTAAGGAACACAAATGTCTAACCGACGCGTCATGAGAAAAGCACTTCGCAGACTGGACCTGGCAAACGCGCGCGGGGCGGCTCGCGGCTACCGCCTGGCGATGGTTCTGGGAATTGGAATCGGTGCGCTGCTCGTTTTACTTGCCCGTCCCTTGGATGCAGCCATCGTTTTCAGCGAGCCGTCGGGTATCACGACCCAGCCGACCGACGACCCACGTTGGAATTCCACGTTGCAGTGGCAGCAGGTCAACGGTGCCGGGACGATCATCGGTTCGCACTATTTCCTCAGCGCTCAGCACCTGTATTCGGTTCCGGGTTCAGGCATTGGCGACACCATTTCGCTGACGACCGTCGCCGGGCCCGGCAGTGGCGTGACCACGACCACGACCTATACGACCAGTGCGGTCACGAATATTCCGAACACGGACCTGGCCGTCTGGCAGATCAACGGCACGTTCCCCAGTTCCTCGATCGTGCCCCTGTATAGCAACGCTCCTGGAACGGAAACCGGCCAGGCATTTTCAATGCTCGGTTATGGCTTCCACATTCAGGAGTATCAGATCATGACCGGCCCTATTCTCAACGGCTGGCACTGGGGCGGTAGTCACGGATTCACCGGGGAGAAGAATTTTGGCACCAATAGCGTGGCGGGGATCGTACTCGACGGTCCTGGCGGTCCTCCACTGCTCGTCTCGGTTTTTTCCAATGCAGGCGGCAGCCAAGCCATTGTCACGCCCGGCGACTCCGGCGGCGGCGTGTTCATCAATGTCGGCGGCGTCGAGCAACTGGCCGGTATCGAAAACTCGGTCATGCAGTTTTACTCGGCGCCAAACGCCGGCTCTGCGCTCAACTCCGCCATCTTCAACCCCTCCGGCCTGTACGTGCAAAAACCGGACTTGAGTTTCGCACTGGCGACCGACCTGGGAATCACCGGCCAATGGGGCTACGCGTCCGAAATTGCGCCTTATATCGGCCAGATTCAGCAGATCATTGGCGTGCCCGAGCCCTCCGGCGTCGTGCTGGCCGCCCTGGGTTTTGGCTTGATGCTGGTCGTGCGACGGCGGCAAAATCGGTAGTCCGCCGTTGCTGGCCGGCGGCGTCGCGCCGGTTGCCAGGCGGCACCCACCGTCGCGGCCCGCCGCCGCGGGGCCGGCACCCTGCGTTTTTGGGCAAAAAAGGCTGGACTGCGGAGGCGACTTCGGCGACAATAGGTGCGGGCAGGCCCCCGGGGCCGAAACAGTCAAAATCAGAGGAGAATGGCAATGGCTGGTCCTAGAAAAACCCGCGGTTTTACGCTCGTTGAGCTGCTGGTGGTCATCACGATCATCGGCATGCTCGTCTCGCTGTTGCTGCCGGCCGTTCAAAGCGCGCGCGAAGCCGGCCGACGCAATACCTGCTCGAACAACATGCGGCAGACCGCCTTGGCGCTGATGACCTTCGAACAGAACAAGCACGGTTTTCCGGGCTACGTCAACGTGGTCCATAACAAGCGCGCCTCGTGGATCATTCCCATCCTGCCCTACATGGAACGCAACGACATTTACCAGATTTGGCAGAATACACTGCCCCAGGTCGTCCCCGTCGGCGCGTCGGGGATTCTATTAAATCCAAATCTGCCTACCTCGGGCCAGAATCCGTGGGCTTACATCGAAATGAACGTCTTGGTGTGCCCCAGCTCGCCGAACACTAGCGGCAGCGGCAATCCGCTGTCCTTTATTGCCAATTGCGGATCGGCGAAAACCGCCAACGACGGCAACGGCAACACATGGGCCGAGGACGTGAATAGTGGCGTCTTTTTCAACCAGGCTGGCGGAGCACTCGGCTACAACCCGGGATCCCCATTTGCCCCCATCAAGGGCCTCAAGACGACAACCGATTTCATCAGCACGAATGACGGAACCTCCAACACGTTGATGCTCTCGGAAAGCCTGCAAGCGACCAATTGGGCCACCGACCCGCAGGCGGATCCCACCATCGTCGACCCCGCCATTACTCCCCAAACTCCTTGGCAGAGCGATTTTCAAATCAAGCAAAACATGGGATTCGTGTGGTTCATAACGCTACAGCAAAACAACTTGGGTCCCCCCACGACTACCATCGTGTCAGCCAATTACGATGTCAACGGCATGGGCATCAACGGTTTGGCGAGTTCCCTTACCCCGCCCATGCCATTACAGCATAGCGCTTCGATCGGGGGCGGATTGGATTATTCGCGGCCGTCGTCGATGCACCCGGGTGGCGTGAATACCGCTTTTTGCGATGGCCACTTACAGTTTATCTCGGAAGAAATCCCCTACCACGTCTATACGCAACTCATGACGCCGAATCAGAAGAAAGCGGTGATCGCCGTTTCCGGCACTACGCGAACCACGACGAGCACACCAATGCCGCCTTCTTTGACGACGCCGTGGAACTACATCCTCAACGGACCCGACTATCAATAGTCGCACCGATTCCGTCCACGAACTCTCAAACGCCCCGCGAGCCTCTCTCGCCGGGCGTTTTTGTTGCGCGGGGAGTGCGTCGATCTAGCACAGACGCACCCCTACCGCGCCTGGTGGCGAAACGTCTTGCCGTTCAGGCTCAACGCGCCGGGACCGCCGAAGAGGATTCGCAGCTTCACGTCCGTGCCGCTGCGCCCGCTGATGCTCAGCCGGTGCACGCCGGCCGCCAGGGCCGTGGGCACGAACTTCTGCGTGAAACCGCCTTGCTCGGAACTGTAGAGCAGCACGCCGTCGATGCTCAGCTTCAATTCACCGTAGTGCCAAACCTGAAACTGATAAACGTCGGTCACGGAAACGTCGAAAAACGCCTGACCGACAAACGGCTGATTGGGCCCGATGCCGGCCAGGGCCAGCCAGGCCGGGTCGAGCGTCTCTTGCACCGGCGAGACCTTGCCGTCGGGCAGCTTCAACAGCAGGCCGGGCGCCAACTTCTTCGGCGGTTCTTTTAGCGGCCCCAGCGGCTTCGGCGCTTCGACCACCAGCGACACGGGCGGCGGCACGACCCGATCGCGAGCGCTCGCCCCGGCCACGGCCACGGCCTGCAAACTCACGGGTCCCAGGCCCAGCAGGCGCGGGTTGACGCTCAGTTCGCCGGATTCGCCGGCGATCACGCCCAGCACGCGCGAGTTGCACAACACATAAATCTGCCGCGCGCCGGACGCCTTGGCGTGCACCGTCAGGGCCTCATCCCAGCGGACCGTTTTGGCCGGCCGGGTCGTCAACTCCGCGGAGCGACCCTGGTTGTCCACCACCACGGGAATCATCACGTGCCCCTGCGTTTCGATCGGCCCGGCTTCGAACGCCACCACGCGCAATTCGTGAAAGCCGTCACTCTCGGCGGTCGAATTCCAGTCCAGACTTTGGCCCGGCTGGGCTGCCGCCTGGCGGCGGCCATCGACAAACAGTTCGTAATGATCGATCGAACCGCCCCCGGGCGCCTGAGCCTCGGGCTTGAGCGCCAGCGTGCCAGACACTTTGTCGTTCGCTTTGACGCCCGCCACCTGCACCTTGGGGATATTGGCCCAGGGCCGGCAGAGCGGATCGCCGACGATCAACAGTTGGGCCGGGGCGAACACGGTCTGGTAGTAGGCTTCGGCCAGCGAGCAGCCGCGGGCGTAGTGGACTTGTATCTCGGGCCAGGGAAACTTTTCGGCCATCGCATAGGGCTCCTCGATGGTGCCGCTGGAACCGGCGGCGCCGTAGCGCAGAAATTCGGTCAAGGGCGTCTGGCCGGCCTTTTCGATGAGGATGCCGCCGAAGCTGGTAAAGTTTTCGCAAATCGCCCCGGGCAGGATCTTGCTTCCGGACCGGGCCCAGGAGAAATCGGGCGTGCCGGTCATCA
>JBGQKM010000161.1:0-13795 GCA_041499515.1 Planctomycetia bacterium
AGCGCGTCGAAGTCGATCGCCGTGCCGTCGGCCTTGCTCAGCGGTTTGCGCAGGGCCGCGGGATGCTCGGGATCGGAGATCACTTCCAACCGCCATGAGTCGCGCGTCAGCCCAACTTCGCGTTTCTTTTCGATCGGCAGCGCGTGCGGCAGCGGCCTGCCCCGCGAGACATCTTGAAATTTATCGGGCAGCGTCAGGTAGGATTCGAGCTTTTCCAGGGCCTCGGCCAATTCCGGCGCGGTCGATTCGCCGCGGGCCGAGTGTGCCCTCAAGCCAATCAGGGCCGCGGTGCCGACTCCGAGCTTCATGAAGTAGCGGCGCGTCAGGTCTTCATGCTGGCGCAGGAATCGCGAGAGCTCGTGCATGACGTGCCTCGAAACAAGAAGGACTCGGCGCTGTGGTGCGGCAGCCGCGCTGGTGGCAGACGCTGTCCGGTGCACTATATCCTGCCGGCAACCGAGCTTCAACGACAGCCGACCGAAGCGGACTGCCCCAAACGTACGAGCTGCAACGTGGCCCGGCCGGGCCCGACGCGTTTCAGCAGCGGGAAAATCGCGTTGGCGACTTTGCACGTCTGGACAAAACTTGTGGTGCGGTGCGCGGCTAAGCCGCAATCGGTGGTGAAAACGCGGTTTGCAGGGGCTGGGGTCGCGTTTTGTCCGCTGACGACTTACTCCAGAAGTCGGCCCCATGACGCCGACCGAGATTGCGCCTTCGTAGCCGGCGCGATTTTTAGCGCTACTGCATTTTCGAGAGCACCGTATCGAGCGAGACGGTGGCAAACGTGCTGGCGTAGTCCGACATGGCGTAGGGAATGATCAAGGTGCCGTTGTGCAGCAGGCCCCCGCAACTGTACACGACGTTGGGTACGTACCCTTGTCGCTCCGCCTCGTTGGGCGTCAGCAGGGGCTCGGCCATGCGGCCGATGACCTTGGCGGGATCATTCCGGTCGAGCAGAAAGGCCCCCATGCAGTATTTCCGCATCGGGCCGACGCCGTGGCTGAGCACCAGCCAGCCGGCATCCGTTTCGATCGGCGAACCGCAGTTGCCGATCTGCACGAATTCCCAGGAATAGGTCGGCTTGAGCAGCAATTCCTTGGTGTACCAAAAGTGCAGCATGTCGGAATACATCAAGTAGATGTTCTCGCCGTCTTGTCGCGAGAGCATGGCGTAGAGTCCGTTGATCTTTCGCGGAAACAGGGCCAACCCCTTGTTCTTGACCTCGGGACCATTGAGCGTCGAGATCTTGAACTGCAAAAAGTCTTCCGTTTCCAATAATTGGGGCAAGACGACCTTTCCGTCGAACGCCGTATAGGTCGCATAGTACACGACGCGGCCATCCTCTTCGCTGAACCGCACGAAGCGGGCATCCTCGACGCCGTTGATTTCGCTGGGTGAGTAGGGAAAGATGATGCGTTCCGACAGGTCTTGCTGAGACAGGTAGAAGATCTCGTAGTTCGATTTGGCCAGCGCCACGACCGCCCGCGACAAGGGCTCCCACTCTTGCTGGCGGGGACGATTCTGGCGCAAGACCGCGCGGATGCGGTCCTGAAGCTGGTCCAACGCGAACGACTCGTCGAGGCCTGACATCACTTGCTCGACGAACCCATTGGACAATCCGAGTTCGAACAATTTGCGAAGAAAGAGCGTTTTTTCATAAAGCGCATTGGGCACGCTGTCCGGCGCGGTTACGAATTTGGACGGCTCATCGAGCACGATTTGACAGTGCTGGTCGATCGTGCCCGAGCGGAAAGTGATCGACGAGATGTGTCCCTCTCCCGTGGCTCGCAGGCTCAGCACGAACCGCCGCGAGCCGGCCGGCAAACCCGATTGCGTGGGATGCCAAACCATCGACGGATTGAACAGGGCCGCCGACTCCAGGGCATACTCCTGGGTGAAGTAGGCGCCGATCAGCGTCCGGCGACCCTCGCTGACCGGCTCATCGGTCAACAGATGCTTCTTGACGTGCTCGAATCGCTGCAAGAAGAATTGCGTGAGCCGCACGTGCCTGCCATGAAACTCGCGAAGCACCGCCGAGAGCAGCAACTCGACCTCGTCGTCCGATAGCGCCATGACGCGGGCGATGATCTTCAGCGCGCGCTGGGGATCGGCCGGCTCAAACGGTCGGAATAACACCCGAGAGTTATTCGGCCTGAGAAAGATGTTCGTTCGCTGCACGTTCATCGGAAACGACCTCGCCAGCAAGCAAGGTCAAACCCTGCCAGAGACCCGCGGCATATTGCGAATCGATGCGTATAACCCCGATGGGCGCAACGTGTCAATTCCAATTGCCCTGATGGTGATTCGACTTCGCGTGGAACGGCGGCCCCGGAGGTCCGGGCGAGCCCGTGATCGATCGATGACAGCGTGGACTCTCACGCGAAACCGGCGCTAAGGTTTGGAAAGGCCGCCCCCGACGCTGGTTAGCTGGCTGCTGGGAACCAATCCGTCGATCGATTGTTCGCCCTGGCTGGCCGTACGGAAGGCCACCAGCGAGTGATCCAGCAGTCGGATCTCGGCCAATGCCGTGAGAAACGCCAGCGTCGATTCGGCGCCTTGGTTCTGGTTCAAGCGGTCTTCGTGCAGGCCGTCGCAACAGCCGCCGCTGGCCGGATCGTACAGCGGCAGTCCCAGATCGTTGCGCCCCAAAAACCATTCAAAGGCCAGATGCGCATGCTCGACCCAAAACTCGTCGTCCGTGGCGCGGTAGGCCTCGATGCAGGCCGAGACCATCGCCTGGGCCTCGATCGGCTGCTGGTCGAACTCGGCCCGCGGCTCACCGCGGCGCCAGAAGCCGTTGCAACCGATCGGCCGGAAGTGGCCGCGTGGGGCGGTCTGCACCTCGGCCAGCCAACGCAAGATCCGCAGGCCCAGCTCCAGGACTTTCATGTTGCTGGTCCAGCGGCCGCTGAGTATCAGGGCGTGCGGTAAGCGCGCGTTTTCATAGGCCACAACCTCCTCGAACCACGGCCAATCGTCGGTGGCCACGCGCTCGAACTGATCGACCAGCTTGGCCGTGAGCACGTCGCGCGCCTGGTGGATTTGCCGGTCTCCGGTGAGCCGCCGCAGGTATTCGTGGACGCCCAACAGCGCCGTGGCCCAGGCCCGCGGCGAAGTGGTTTCCAACACGGCGGCCATCGAGCGCTCGAAGTGCGGCACGGCCCAGTGTTGCAAGCTCCGCAGCTCCGAGCGGCCGATGCACGTTCCCAGCGCCCAAATCGCCCGGCCCAAGCTGTCGTCGGAACCCGGTATATCGAGCCACCGCCTGTCGAACCCCAGGAAGTTCCGGAAGCGGCCCGTTTCCATGACCAGGGCGTAATCGAGGAACGCCGCGTAGGTGTGTATCAAACGCCGCAGTTCAGGCGTATCGTGGCCCAACTCCTCCAAAAGCACGGTCAACACCAGCGCCCGCGCATTGTCGTCGGTGCAGTAGCCTTCCTGGAATCTGGGAATGGTGTAGCACGCATGCTGCAGCAGTCCCGTCAAATCGGTCATCAGCAACAAATGATCCAGTTGCACCCGCGGCAGTTCGCGCGACCGCTGATCGAGCGTGCGCACCTGCAGCGGCCGTCGCGGCCGATCGAGCAGGCTGCGTCGTGCCTGTTGGAAGGCGTCGACGTACTGGTGCGCGACATTGGTCCAGATCATTTCCCGGCCGAGCAGATAGGCCCGCTTGCGCATCACGTGCCGCCGCGGCTCGTCGCGCAGCAGCTCGATCACGGCTTCGGCCAGGGCGCCGGCATTGGCGAACGGCACCAATACGCCCCGTCCGTCGGCCAGCAGTTCCTCGGCGTGCCAGTAGGGAGTCGAAACCACCGCTTTGCCGCAGCCGAACGCATAGGCCAGCGTGCCGGACGTAATTTGGGCCGGATTCAAATAGGGCGTGATGTAGAGGTCCGAGGCCCCGATGAACTCCATCAACTCGTGCGACTCGACGAACCGGTTGTAGAAAATGACGTGCTTCTTGACCCCCAGATCCTGGGCCATCCGCTCCAGGCCGAGGCGATAGGCTTCGCCTTGCTCGCGAATCAGGTGCGGATGCGTGGCCCCCAACACGATATACACGAAATCGGGAAACTCCCGCACGATCGCCGGCAGGGCCTGCAGCACGTATTCGATCCCCTTGCTGGGAGACAACAGCCCGAAGGTCAACGCCACGAACTTGCCTTCGACACCGAACTGGTCTTTGTAAAAGCTCGGATCGACAAACGGAATGTCGGGAATGCCGTGCGCGATCAGATCGATCTTTTGCTCGGGCACGTCGTAGACCTCGCGCAACAGCGTTTTGCCACGCTCGGCCATCACGACGATGCGCGCGGACAACTCGGCAATTCTCTTGAGCACGCGCCGCTGATCCGATGTCGGCTCGCGCAGGACGGTGTGCAATGTCGTCACGACGGGGACCCGCACGTCTCGCAACAAGGCCAGAATATGGCTGCCGGCGGGCCCGCCGTAGATGCCATATTCGTGCTGCAGGCAAACGACGTCGACGTTGCTGAAGTTGAGAAAGTCGGCGGCACGGTGATACGAGTCGAGGTCTTGCTCGGCGAATTCGAACCGCACCTCGGGCGGATAATCGTAGCCGCCGTCGATGTCGTTGACCGGCACGACAATGCACTCGGTTTCCGGAAACTGGCTGGCCACGGCGTTTCGCAAGTTCGCAGTGAACGTCGAAATCCCGCACGTGCGCGGCACATAATTTGCCACAAACGCGATTTTCCGCAAGTCAGTATTACGAATCATACTCGCCTCCTGCGGTAGCCCTTGGGGCAATGCTTACTGGTTTCAAAACTGCGGGGACTGCCCACCGTTGCGCTATTCCTCGCAGCAAGTCGACAAGTCACCTTTCAAGCGTTCGTGTGATCGTCAAACACGCGTAGCAGAACGCCATTATTCACAAATCTTATTCTAACGCACGAAATCCGTGAACATAAGTACCCTTATCGTGCCACGTTCGCGCGCAGAACACCGAGTATCGGCTGTATTCGGCGTGCCCTGCGGCCTGCTAACTCGGCGCGGGCCAAGGCGCGAGGGACTTCAGGATTTCGGCGCTTGAGACTTCGACCACGGCCGTGCTGGTGTCGGCCGCTCCATAGTAAAGCAACAGTGTATCGCCGCTCTCGACAAGGCCCGTGGGGAAGATGACGTTGGGCACGAAGCCCTTCCGCTCGAATTCGGTGTCCGGCGCCAGCAGCGGTTCGCGACTGCGCGCTACGATGCGCGAAGGGTCATGCGCATCCAACAGCGCCGCGCCGGCGCAGTAGTCGGCCACTTCGCTGGCGTAGGCCGGACGTCGGTTGCCGTGGTAGATGGCCAGCCAGCCGGCCTCCAGACGCACCGGAGGGGGCCCGGGGCCGATCCGATTCGACTCCCAGTCGAACTGTCCGCCCAACAAACGCACGTGCCGTCCCCAGTGCCGCATGTCGGGCGAATATGCCAGCCAAATCTCCGGCGGCGAAAAGCGCGCCCCGCCGCTCGGTCGGTGCAACGCCGCGAACTGGTCCTGGATCGTCTCGGGAAACAAGACGACGTCTTTGTTCTCCGGACAAAAAATAATGCCATGACGCTCGAACGTGCAAAAATCCCGGGTCGATGCCAGGGCCGTGGCCACGCCGTGGCGCGACACCGCGACGTACGTGATGTAGAACATCTGGCCGATCGCCGTGATCCGCGGATCTTCGATGCCAAATTCCTCCCACGGCGTCTCCGGCCATAAGCCCGCCTCGTCCAGGCGGTCGATCGCATGGCCATCGTGGCTGCGGACCACGCGCAGATGCGACAAAGAAGTCAGCCGGCTGCGACCGTCGACGTGCGAGCGCACAACCCGCGGGTCGGAGGTGTCGAAATCCTTCGCAAGCGGACAATCGACGACGACCTGCCGAAGTTCGGCGTCATAACGCGGAAGATAGAGCCGGTCTCTCTGCCGCGCACTCGGCCGCTCCGCGACCCGCACCAGCAATATAATGTCGCGTCCCAAGCGCGTCGCGCCGGGATTGAATGCCCCGATGACCTCGAAATCCTCGCGCGACGCTCTCAAATCCTCGGGCAGCAAGACAACCTGGTTGAACCCTCGCGTCAACATGGCGCTTGATCTCGAAAAGACAAAATTCCCGGCGCAGCCACAGTATACGGCCCGCATGATCTCCAAGGTAGCAGCCCGGTAGGTCAGGCCTGACGATTTGTTGTGGCGTTTGATTGAGAAAAAGGGAACATCAGATATTGACACGCAAGCAGGTTTTTTTCCGGCCTGCATTTTTGTCGTTCTTGGACTACTGCCTGATAGAATGGTCTTGGTGATGAGGATCCAGAGGGCTTGTCAAATATCTGAGGTCCCCTTCTTCTGTCCCGATGAGTAGATGAGGAGATACGTGTGCAATGCCAATCACATATCAAGCCGGCGACGACTCGCTGACGGCCGATGAGTTTATGGACCTGTTCTCGCAGGTGTGGCAGAGAAAGCCCGACCTTGATCGAGTTGGCTACGCGTTACGAAGCACAATTAATATTTCCGCACGTGATTCCGGTCGTCTGGTCGCCTGCGTGCGCGTTTTGACCGATGGCTATTTTGCCGCGGTTGTGACCGAAGTGTTGGTGCACCCTGACTTTCGGAACCAGGGAGTTTCTCAACGTCTGATGGAGCTTGCTTACGAGTGTTCCCCAACAAGTATTATGTTCGGAGCGCAGCGCACCCCGGACGAGTTGATGAATGGAATTGGTTGGCAACAAGGGCCGAATATCTACTTTAAACGCAAATAGCCAAGTTAGTTATGGGATGGCCCGGAAAGGCCGCAGAACCGAAATTGTAGAATCCAGGCTGTGGCGGGCGAGGATTGACCCGATACGCCCTGGTGGAGCCAACCGACCGGTTGCTTTCGTGGCCGGTGCGTGAAACGATAGAGGGACTCGTCGGGCGTCTTGGGTTCTTGGGAGATGGCATGGCGTCTCGAAGGTTGCAGCACGGTTGGATCGGCCTGGCCGCCCTGGCGATGTGCCTTCGCGCATCGCTCGGGGGCGCGGCAGAACCGGCCCCGGCGACGGTGGCCGCCAAAGCGGTCGATTTCGTGCGCGACGTGCGGACGATTTTCGAGGCGCACTGCTACGGGTGCCACGGCGAAAAAAAACAGGAGAGCGACCTGCGGCTCGACCGCCGCGACAACGCAATGCGCGGCGGAGACAACGGCGTGGCGATCGTGCCGGGCAAGAGCGGCGACAGCCCACTGGTCGATCGCGTAGCCGGAACGGATGCGGATTCGCGCATGCCGCCCAAAGGCGATCTGCTGTCGCCCGAGGCGGTTGCGGTGATCCGCGCCTGGATCGATCAAGGGGCCGCGTGGCCGGCCGAATTGGCAGGCTCGGCCAACGATAAGGCCGACCATTGGTCTCTGAAACCGCTCGTTCGGCCGGCGGTGCCGGCTGGCTCAGCATCGCCGGCGGTGACGAATCCGATTGATGCCTTTGTCGCCGCGAGCCTCGCCGAGCACAACTTGCAGCCCTCGGCCGAAGCCGACCGCCGCACGCTCATCCGGCGCGTGTCGGTGGATCTGACTGGCCTGCCCCCGACGCCCGAGGAGGTCGCGGAGTTTCTGGCCGACGCGTCGACCGACGCGTACGGCCGACTGGTCGATCGTCTGCTGGCCAGTCCCCGCTATGGCGAACGCTGGGCGCGGCATTGGATGGACGTGGTCCACTATGCCGACACACACGGCAACGATCAGGATCGTCCGCGTCCCAACGCCTGGCCCTATCGCGATTATTTGATCCGTTCGTTCAACGACGACAAGCCGTACGCGCGTTTCGTCAGCGAGCAAGTGGCCGGCGACGCGTTGTATCCCGACGATCCGCAGGCGACCGCGGCCCTGGGTTTTTTGGCCTCAGGCCCCTGGGACGAAAGCTCGCTGATGTCGATCGTCGACGACACGGTTGACAAAAAGATGGCTCAGGTGTTGGATCGCGACGACATGCTCTCCAACGTGATGGCCACCTTTACCAGCACCACGGTACACTGCGCCCGCTGCCATAATCACAAGTTCGATCCGATCACGCAGGAAGATTACTACGGCCTGCAAGCCGTGTTCGCGGGGGTCGATCGATCGGACAGTCCGTTTGACCCCGACCCGGCGGTCTTCCAGCAGCGGCGGTTGCTCGTGCAACGCAAGCGCGAGCTTAGCACCCGCGACGGCGAGCGGCTGCTGGCCGACGCGCCGTTGCAAGCGGAGTTGGCGGGCGTCGAGCGCGCGTTTCTGCAAAACCGCGACGTCTGGAAAACCCTCTGGCCGCTGGCCGTCACGACGACAAACGGATCGACGGCAACACCCCAGGCCGACGGTTCGCTGCTATTCGGCGGTCCGCTTCCCGAGAAGGACACGTATACGCTGACCGCCGAGATCGAGCCGGACGCGATCACCGCCGTGCAGTTGGAAGTATTGCCCGACGAGAGCCTGCCGCAACATGGGCCAGGACGCCGCGAGAACGGCAATCTGCACTTGTCGGAGTTCAAACTCTCGGCGGCTCCGGTCTCCGGCGGAGAGCCCGTGGCCGTGCCTTTGTCGGGCGCCTTTGCCGATTTCGATCAAGCGGACTGGGGCGCCGCGGCGGCGATCGACGGCAAGCCTGAAACGGCGTGGGGAATTTATCCCGAAGTAGGCAAGGTCCACGCGGTCGTGTTCGTGCTGCACGAACCACTGCGCCCGCAGGGCCGCACTCGGCTGACGTTCGCGCTGGAACAACTGCACGGCCGCGGCCACCTGATCGGCCGGCTGCGATTATCGACGACCAGCGTGCCGCATCCGGTCTCGGCCAAGCCGATCGCCGCGGAATTGGCCGCGATTCTGGCGATTTTTCCGGCGGATCGCACGACCGCACAAAAAGTCGAGCTGTCGCGGGCGCTAGCGGATTGGCAGTTGGATCGGCAGTTGGCCGCGCTGCCAGCGCCGCAGTTCGTGTTTGCGGCCACGAATGATTTTGCGGCCAACGGAAATTTCCGCCCTGCCATCAAGCCCCGCTCGGTTCATCTTTTGCGCCGCGGCGACATCAATCAGCCGATGCAAGAAGCCACGCCCGGCGCGCTGGCGTGCGTCGAGGGATTGGCAGCGCGATTCACGTCCGACGGCAGCGACGACGAAGGGGCCCGGCGGGCTTCGCTGGCCCGCTGGCTCGTGAGTCCGCAAAACGTGCTGACTTGGCGGTCGATCGTCAACCGGGTATGGCACTATCACTTTGATCGTGGCATCGTCGACACGCCCAGTGACCTGGGACGGATGGGCGGCACGCCGTCGCATCCGGCGCTATTGGATTGGCTGGCGGTCGAATTTCGCGACGGCGGCGGCTCGCTCAAGGCCCTCCACCGGCTGATCGTCACGAGCGCCACCTATCGCCAGTCGTCGCGCGCCGACGCGCAGCGGGCGCTGATCGATGCCGACAACCGGCTGCTGTGGAGAGCCAACAGCCGGCGGCTCGATGCCGAGACGATTCGCGATGCGGTGTTGCAAGTCAGCGGCAAGCTCGACCTGACCATGGGAGGGCCGTCGGTCAAGCAATTCATCGAGTCGCCGGGCATCCACGTGACGCCGAACGTCGACTACCTGAATTACGACGTCGACGCGCCTGGCAACTTCCGCCGCGGTGTGTATCGCTTTTTGTTTCGCACGCTGCCGGATCCTCTGATGGAATCGCTGGATTGCCCCGATGGTTCGCAGGTTGCACCCGTGCGCAGCGCGAGTGTGACGTCGCTGCAAGCGCTAGCGATGTTGGACGATCGCTTTATCGTGCGGCAGAGCGAGCACGTGGCCACGCGCCTGGCGGCAGAGGCCCCGACGCTGCCCGAGCAGATACGACGCCTGTTCCAACGGGTTCTGCTGCGCGAGCCGACGCCCGAGGAGAGTCAACGTTGGGAGGCCTATGCCGCGCGTCATGGCCTGGCCAACGCCTGCCGGATGATGTTCAACACTAACGAGTTCGTGTTCGTGAACTGATGCCGACGTGGAGGAATCGTAACATGTCGTGTGCATGCCCTGGCCCGCGGCCGTTGTCTCGACGCCAATGGCTGCAGCAATTCGGCGGCGGTTTTGGCGGTCTTGCGCTGGCGCACCTGCTGGGCCAGAGCGATGCCCTGGCCGAGCCGGTTGCGGCGGTCGGCGCGGATCTCAACGGCGGTTTGCACCATCGGGCGAAAGTCCGGCGCGTGGTGCAAGTGTTCATGAACGGCGGCGCCAGCCCCATGGACACGTTCGACTACAAACCGCGGCTGGCCGAATTGCACGGCCAGACGTTCGATCCCGGCGGCAACGTGAAACTCGAATCGGTCACGGGCTCGCCCGGTTTCAAAGTGCTCAAAAGTCCCTTCGAGTTCAAACAGCACGGCCAGTGCGGCCGCTGGGTGAGCAGCGTGTTTCCGCACCTGGCCACCTGCGTCGACGACCTGGCGTTTCTGATGTCGATGGCGTCCAAGACGAACGTTCACGGTCCGGCCAGCTATATGCAGAACACCGGCTTCGTGCTGCCGGGCTTTCCGTGCATGGGCGCGTGGATCGGCTATGGCCTGGGCCAGTTGACCGACAACTTGCCGACGTTCGTCGTGCTGCCCGATCCCAGGGGGCTGCCCTACAACAACCAGGGCAATTTTTCAGCCGGGTTCTTGCCGGTGAAACATCAGGGCACGATCATCCGCCCGCACTTGCCCAACCCGATTGCCGATCTGTTTCCGCCGAAGGACGCCAGCTTCATTACGCCCGAGAGCGAGCGCGACGGCTTGGCGCTTTTGGCGCAGGCCAATCGCGAGAACGAGCAACAATGGCCGGGCGACTCGCGGCTGGAGGCCCGCATCGCTTCGTACGAGCTGGCCGCGCGGATGCAGCTTAGCGCGCCGGAGGCGCTGGACATCGCCAGCGAAACGGCGCAGACGCAGAGTCTTTATGGCCTGGACGAAAAACCGACCGAGGCTTTTGGACGGAATTGCCTGATCGCCCGGCGGCTGCTGGAGCGGGGCGTGCGGTTCGTGCAGGTCTGGAGCGGCGCCAGCGGGGCCACGGGCAATTGGGACAATCATGGCAACATCTCCACCGAATTGCCGCCGATCGCCCTGGCAACCGACAAACCGTGCGCGGCGCTGGTCAAAGATCTCAAGGCTCGCGGCATGTTCGAAGACACGCTGATCATCTGGACCACCGAATTCGGCCGCATGCCGTTCAGTCAGGGCACCGCTGGCCGCGACCACAACGGCGGCACGTTCGTGTCTTGGCTCTCCGGCGCCGGAATCCGCGGCGGGGTGGCCTTTGGCGAAAGCGACCAGTGGGCCTGGAAGTCAATCAATCCCACCTGGTGCTACGATCTGCACGCCACGGTTTTGCACCTGCTGGGCATCGATCACACGCGGCTGACATTCCGCTTCAACGGCGCCATGCGCCGCCTGACCGATGTCCACGGCCACGTGATCCACGAGATCCTGGCCTAATTCCATCTCGACGCGGGCCGGATCGTTGCCGCGGGCCACCTCAGGCTTCGGCCACCTGGAGCACGAGCTTGCCCAGGTTTTCGCCCTTGAAGAGTTTGAGAAGGGTCTCGGGGAAGGTTTCCAGGCCGTCGACGACGTGCTCGCGCGAGCGGAGTTTTCCCGCGGCCATCCAGCCGGCCATTTCCTTCGCCGCCGTGGCATAGCGGTCGGCATAGTCGAACACGACCATGCCCTGCATGCTGGCGCGGTTGACCAGCAACGACAGATAGTTGGCCGGACCCTTGACCGGGCCGGTGTTGTTATACTGCGAGATCGCGCCGCAGATGACGATCCGCGCGCCCCGCGCGAGCTGCGTGAGCACCGCGTCGAGAATCTCGCCGCCGACGTTGTCGAAATAGACGTCGACCCCCTTGGGGCAATGTTTGCGCAGCATCTCCTTCACCTCGGCGCTCTTGTAGTCGATGGCGGCGTCGAAGCCGAGCTCGCTGACGATGTATTGGCACTTCTGGGCGCCGCCGGCGATTCCGATCACGCGGCAACCCTTGATCTTGGCGATCTGCCCGACCACCATGCCCACCGCCCCGGCCGCGCCAGAGACCGCCACGGTCTCGCCCGGCTTGGGCTGGCCGATCTCGAGCAGGCCGAAATAGGCGGTCATGCCGGGCATGCCGAGCGTGCCGAGAAACACCGGCAACGGCGTGCTACCGGCGTTGATTTTCGTCAGGCCCTTGCCGTTGGACATGGCGTATTCCTGCACGCCCAAGGTGCCATAGACGCAATCGCCGACCGCGAAGCCAGGATTTCGCGATGCGATAACGCGGCCCACCGCCCCGGCCCGCATCACTTCGCCGATGCCCACCGGCGGAATATAGGACTTGCCCTCGTTCATCCAGCCGCGCATGGCCGGATCGAGCGAGATGTAGAACACTTTAATGAGCAACTCGCCCGCGCCCGGTTCGCCAACCGGTTCGCTGGTATAGTTCCAGTCGTCGCGTTTCGGCATGCCAACCGGACGAGCGGCCAGGCGGAACTGGTGATTGACGAGGTTCATTGGACATCCTTTTTTCGGCGAGGGCTGGAGTTTGACGAATCCATGATACCGCGCGGCCGCGCACCGACAACGGGCTTGTCGCGGGCTGCGGCAGTCCTTGGGAAATCGGTCGGTCTGCTGTAGACTGTCGGGCATCGGGCGCAGCCCATTGATCACGTCGGCCCCCTGCTCATTCGAGGTTCATCATGGCGCACGTCGACTCCGCCGCGAAGGTCGTTTCTGCCCGCCGCCTTCCCCGGCGCTTGTGGTTTCCGCTGGCTGCGATCCTTTTGGCGTTGGTCGCGATAGGCGCGATCGAGCAGTTCCTGGCCGATTCGCTCGACAGCGGCACGCGGTTGATGTTGTTTTTCATCAGCGCGGTGGTGGCGGCGATAGCGATCGTGGTGTGGTTTTTTTCGATGGCGGGGCTGGCTGGGCGCACGCGGCTGGTCGGCGCGCTGTTTTTGGTTTTTGTGATGGTCTCGTTTCCGCTTTCGGTCCGCCGCGTCGAGTTCTCCGGCGACATGGTGCCGACGTTCGATTTTCGCTGGTCGGTCGATCGGGCGGAAGTGCTCGAAGCCCATCGCGCGCTGCGCGAAGAGTTCCAGGCCGATCCAACGCATGAGGGGCCCCTGGCCGAGCCCGCCGAGATTACCGCTGGCCCATTCGACGTGCTGGAATATCGCGGCCCGCGCCGCGATGGCGTCATCGAGGGACCGAAGCTGGCCCGCGATTGGTCCGCGCGTCCACCGCGGCTCGTCTGGCAGCAGCCAGTCGGCGGCGGCTATGCATCGTTCGTGGTTTCCGGGCCCTTGTTGATTACCATCGAGCAGCGTCGCGAGAAAGAAGCCATCGTGGCTTACGACGTCGACACTGGGCTGGAGCGCTGGCTCTACGATTATCCCGCCTTCTTCCACGAAACCCTGGGGGGCGACGGCCCGCGCGCCACGCCCACGATCCATGAGGGCAAAGTCTATTCGCTGGGAGCCACCGGCGTGCTGGCCTGTCTGGAGCTCGCCACCGGTCGCCCGCTGTGGTCGGTCAACATTCTGGAGCAAAACGCCTCGGGCAATCTCGATTGGGCCATGTCCGGCGCGCCGCTGATTTATGACGACCTGGTGTTGGTCAACCCGGGCAACCAGAAGGGCTCGGCCAGCAGCCGGGCGATCACTGCCTTTAACGCCACCAGCGGCAAACCGCTGTGGGGCGGCGGCGAGACGAAGGCCGGTTATGCATCGCCGATGCTCGTGATGTTGGCTGGCGCCGGGCAGGTGATCAACTTCGACGGCGTTGGTCTGGCAGGCTACGACGACACG
>JBGQKM010000162.1:0-13710 GCA_041499515.1 Planctomycetia bacterium
CGACAGCGACCCCCTCGCTGCCGCTCTCTCAAGAAATCAGGTGTATCAAAACTACGTCAACCGCGCCAGCCCAAAGCCCCTAAAGTGCGCGCCAGCCCTGGGGGACATGTGCGTTTCATTTTGCCGAATGGGCAGGCAGTAAACATCCCCCACAAACTTGTCGGAAGTGGACAGCCGCTGGACGAAAACCAATACTTTCAAGACTCGCCTCGCCTAACGCCGACAAAGTGTTCACTTAATAAGACCGATCATCCTGGCTTCGACATGCCCCTGGCTACTTGGAAAGAAATCCTAAAAGTGCCGGGGGTCACCGTTGATGTCCTGTACGATTTTGAACTGCGCACAATCGACAAATGTCAGGGCAACAAAGTAGTTTCAGTATATGACTACACATGGGAGCTTAGTGGTCCAGCGACTAAAATTACGCTCACCACGGACCTGGCTAAGCCGGGCAAATGACGATGACCGCGACCGGAGGCGCACTTTGGAGAATCGTTCGCAGCGTCAGTGGGCGCGGTGTGCGTTCTTCAGCACCAATTCTGTGGCTCGTGCCCGTCTGGGTGGCCGTTGCCACAATCACGGTTAACGCAACGTTGACACCGATCATCGGATTCAGTCATGGATTCCATGAAAACACGATGGCGGTCAGTGGATGGCCGCTGATCTATTGCCGGGAGTTCTATGATGTTCCGCAGGGAACTATGAATGGCCAACCTTGGTTTGTGTCATTTGAAGAATGCGACTGGTTTTCCAGCAGCGCACTACTTTTCAATGTGGCTGCTTCCCTGATCGTGGTCGCCGGAACGGGCTCAGTCACGAGGAAGGTCGTTGGGTTATTGAAGGCGCGAACTTTCAGCTTGAGTGATTTGTTCTGGGCGCTTTGCGCGACGGGAATCGGGGCTGCAATCTTCGTCAAATGGGAAGCAGCCCCAGGTATTGCCCAATTACTAGGAGCAGATACAGCCGAGCCCAGGCTGGCAACTATGGCATGGTATTCGGCGTGGGTGCGAGTAGGGCTCAGCGTGGGGATGGTCGGCGGCGTGCTAATGGCCATGAGCATCGCTCTCTCGGCGATTCGCTTCGCCGCTGTGCAGACAAAGTTACGGGCCAAATAGCCAACGGCAAGAGCAATCAATTCGCCGAACCGGCCGTCACGCGATTGTAAGGAGCCTGCGACGGTGGCGTTGCGAACCTATTAGGACCGTGGGGCGCGGGAAGATTGAAGTTCCTTGAGCCACTTCGATTTCTAAAATCGAGTGCCAAACAAAGGGGACATTCTACTTTTCCAAAAAAGTAGAATGTCCCCTTTTTGAAGCCCCAGGCGTTGGGGTCAGCCGGTTACGTTCGTTCGTAGCGAACGATGACGGCGGCGGCCAGGGACAGGGCGGCGGTTTCGACGCGCAGGATGCGGGGGCCCAGACTGACGGCGTGAAAATGATGGGCCAACGCCAGATCGACTTCCTCCGCGGTAAAGCCCCCCTCGGGACCAATCGCCAGCGAAATTTGCGCGGGCGTGGCGCCGCCGGGCGCCACGTCATCCAACACTTGCCGACAGCTTTTAGCGCCTGGATGCGCAATCAGCCGCAGGGCGTCGCCCTGCGGCGCGGTCAGGAAATCGGCCAGACTTTCGGCCGCGGCAATGGCCATCAGCCGGTTGCGGCCGCATTGTTTCGAGGCTTCGATCACGGAGCGGCGCAGACGATCCAGCCCGGCGGGCGACTGGCGATCGTTGCCGCGCTCGACGTGCAGCGGAACGAAACGCGCAACCCCCAGCTCCGTCGCCTTCTCGACCAGCCAGCGCTGGCGGTCCCCCTTGGGCCGAGCCACGGCCAGCGTGATCGGCACGTGCGTTTCGCGATCGACCGCCTGGCACGCAACGATCGCCAGCTCGATTTCCGAGCGCCCGACGCGTTCGACGCGGGCCAAAAACTCTGCTCCGTTGCCGTCGAACAACGTGACTTCGACGCCCGGCCTGGCGCGCATCACGTGGGCCAGATGGTGGGCCTCGGCGCCGCGCAGGCAGGCCGCGGGGCCTTCGATGGGGCTTTCGACAAAGTAGCGATCGGCCATAGGCGCGGTGAAAAAAGCGGGGCACAACCGGCGAAAAACGTGCCGGCGCGGCCGAGGGCACGGCTGGCGACACACCTCCTTTGGCTCAAGCAGGTTGAGTGATTCTACCGAAGATGACAACGATACGGAATTATCCGCCGCAAATGCTAGCTTGACGGCCCTGGGCCCGCGAGAGACCTATGTATCAAGCCTATTGGGGCCTCGGCCAACCGCCGTTCCGGGCCAATCTCGACCCGCGATTCTTTTACCAGGCCCCCACGCAGGACGAGGCGCTGGCCCGTCTGCACTTTCTGGTGGAAGAAGGCCGCACGCTGGGGCTGCTGTTGGGCGAAAGCGGCAGCGGAAAATCGCTGCTGCTGGAGGTCTTCGCCCGAGCCCTGGGACAGGTGGGCCGGCAGCGGGCGCTGGTGGATCTGGTGGCCCTCGACCCGCACGAGTTTCTGTGGCTGCTGGCCGGACAGTTGGGGATCGAAATCGGCTCGACGGCCCCCGAGTTCGTGTTGCAGCGGGCCGTGACCGACCACATCATCGCCAACCGTTATCAGCAGATTGCCACGATTCTGTTGCTGGACGACGCCGACGAAGCGCATGCCGACGTGCTCGATCAGATCGTGCGTTTGGCGCAATTCGACGTGTCGCGCGAAGCGCGTCTGGCGATCGTGTTGACGGCCCGGCCGCAGCGCGTCTACGACCTGGGAGTTCGCTTGCTGGAACTGGCGGATTTGCGCATCGACCTGGAGGGCTGGGAGGCCGACGACACCGCCGCGTTCGTCAAGCGGGCGCTGGCGGAAGCCGGGCGGTCGACGCCGATTTTCAGCGAGGCCGCGCTGGGCCGCTTGCACGAATTGACGGGCGGCACGCCGCGCCGCGTCAAACAACTGGCCGATCTGGCGCTTTTGGCCGGAGCGGGCCAGAACCTCGCGCAAATCGAGCCGAACACGCTCGATTCGGTGTTCCACGAGCTCGGCGTGATCGTGCCCGCCAATGCGCCGCTCGTCAGCAGCCGCTCCTAGCCCAGGGCACGCGAGATGGCCGGGCTGCGAAGTCCTGGAAAGCCGTCTGGGAGAGTCCCGATCGTCGAGCCCCGCGAACCGATCTGGTAAATGGGGCAGGGATAGTTAAAATATTCTCGGTCCAGCCGTCCCAGGTCCGCTCGCCACCGAGGTCCACGCGTGTCCAAAGCAGCCGTTAGCGCAAGTTCCGCCCCAGAGCAACCGGACGCGGTTTTGGAACTGAAGGATCCGGTCGTGGCGGCGGTGTTGGGTTGGCTGATCCCAGGCCTGGGCCATCTGTACCAAGGACGAACGGCCAAGGGGCTGCTGTTCATGGTCTGCGTCCTGAGCACGTTCTGTTACGGTCTGTTTCTGAGCGATGGCCGCGCGGTGTATGCCTCGTGGGCCGATTGGGACTACCGGCTCCCCTATTTTTGCCAGGTCGGCGTCGGATTGCCCGCGCTGCCGGCCTTGTTGCAGACCTACCTGGTCCGCGGCGGCAAGGCCCCTTTGATGGGCGGCATGATGGCGCCACCGGTCACTCCGGCGGAGCTCAACGAGTGGTATCGGACGCTGCACCGCTATTTCGACTTGGGCACGGTGTATACGATGATCGCCGGATTGCTCAACGTGCTGGCGATGTATGACGCTTGGGGCGGACCGGTGCAGCTCGACGAGCAAGAAGAAAAGAAACGCACCGGACAGCAGCCCTCCCCCTCGGGCACTTGAGACCTCTGGAGCACGCGATGCCGAGCTTTGTGTTGCCGTTGGCCGAAATCAATCTGATGTGGTATTCAGTGCCGCTGATCGTGGCGATCAGCCTGGTCTATTCGGCCACGCGCCACGAAGCCATGGGGCCGATCTTGTCGCACGCGGTGCGGTTGGGCCTGATGATCGCCGCGTTCATGGCCGTGATCATGGGCGTGTTGTGGCTGGTCTCGCTGCAACTCTAGGGTCCGGGGGCGAGCGCAGCGCGCAAGATGTCTGGCTGGGGCCTTCGTGCCTATCCGAAACCACCCCTCACCCTGCCCTCTCCCGCAAGGGGAGAGGGTTCTCGGATGGGGCCTTAGATGAAAATGTCCATCTTCAATGCCGCGCCGGGCGACATGGCATAGCGCTCCAAGTCGGTGACTCCGGCTGAGTGCAACACCTCGTCGTCGATAAAAAAGTTGCCGGTGCACTCGCGGCTGCTGCGCGTGAGGATGACGTGCGCGGCGTCGGCCATGATCTCGGGCTTGCGGCTGCATCGGATCGCCTCGTCGCCGCCGAGCAGATTTTGCACGGCCGCGGTGGCGATCACGGTGCGGGGCCAGAGGGCATTGACGGCCACGCCTTGTTTTTTGAACTCCTCGGCCATGCCCAGCACGCACATGCTCATGCCGTATTTGGCCATGGTGTAGGCCACGTTGGGGCCGAACCAGCGCGGCTGCATGGAAAGCGGCGGCGAGATGTTCAGGATGTGGGGATTGGCCGCCTTGAGCAAGTGCGGCAGGCAGAGCTTTGAGGTCAAGAAGGTGCCGCGCGTGTTGATGCCGTGCATCAGGTCGTAGCGCTTCATCGGGGTCTCGAGCGTGCCGGAAATGTGAATGGCGCTGGCGTTGTTGATCAGGATGTCGATGCCGCCGAAGGTTTGGACCGTCTTGTCCACCGCGGCTTGAACCTGTTCTTCGAAACGGATGTCGGTAATGCAGGCCAGGGCTTTGCCGCCGGCGGCCTCGAGTTCGGCCACGGCCGTGTAGACGGTGCCTTCCAGCTTCGGGTGCGGCTCGGTCGTCTTGGCGGCCACGACGATGTTGGCTCCATCACGGGCAGCGCGCAGCCCGATGGCCTTGCCGATGCCGCGGCTGGCGCCGGTGATAAAAATGGTTTTTCCTTTGAGGCTGACCATGTTCGATGCTGCCTGATTTTTTGAGGATTCGACGCGTGGGTGCGTCATCCTACCGCAAGCCGCCGGCCAGTCGCAAATGCCCAGACCGCTGGCGATTGGCATAGGCCGGGTGCCAAGGGCTTGAGCATTCGGTATTTTCGCCTCAAACGCAACCACCGGCCGCCAGCGTCGGAGTGCCCAAGATCGCAGGGTTGGGAAGCGTTTGACACTTTGTCGTAAGCCGTTTACAGTAAATATGTTGGCATAGGTTTGCATGTTTCGACTGCCCACTTTTTGGGCGCTGCGAGGACACGTGGCTGAAAAGGCTTGGGGTGGCGTTTTTCAAGAGGCGACCGATCGCCGTGTCGAGCAGTTCACCGAGAGCGTGAGCTTCGACCGCCGCCTTTATGCGCAGGACATCGCCGGGTCGATCGCCCATGCGCAGATGCTGGCTAAAGTGGGTCTGATCCCGCCAGAAGAATGCCAGCAGATTGAGCACGCGCTGACCGAGATTCGCCAGGAAATTGAGCAGGATCGCTTCCCATTCAAGATCGAATTGGAAGACATCCACATGCACATCGAACATGCACTGATCGATCGGCTGGGCGAGGTCGGCCGCAAGCTGCACACGGCCCGCAGCCGCAACGACCAGGTGTCGACCGACCTGCGGTTGTGGGTCCGCGAGGCGATCGATCGCATCGACTCTCGGCTGGTCGAGTTGCAGCGGGCGTTCGTGGGGCGCGCCGAGCGCGATCGGGACTGCATTCTGCCGGCGTACACGCACATGCAGCGGGCCCAGCCAGTGTTGGCGGCTCACTACTGGCTGTGCTATTGCGAGAAATTGGAGCGCGATCGAGGGCGGCTGGCCGGTTGCCGCGCCCGGGCCGACGTGTTGAGCCTGGGGGCCGCGGCCGTGGCCGGCACGAGTTTGCCGATCGACCGCGACGACGTGGCCCGGCGGCTGGGGTTTGGCGCCGTGGCGGCCAACAGCATCGACGTGTCGAGCGATCGCGATTTCGTGATCGAGTTTGCCTTCGCGCTGGCGCTGGTGGCCGAGCACTTGAGCACCTGGGCCGAAGAGTGGGTGTTGTGGTCGACCAGCGAGTTTGATTTGATCCGGCTGCCGCAGGCGTTTTGCACCGGTTCGTCGATCATGCCGCAAAAAGTGAACCCCGACGTGCTCGAGCTGATTCGCGGCAAGACGGCCCGCGTCATCGGCAATCTCACGTCGCTATTGGTGCTGGTCAAGGCCCTGCCGCTGGCCTACAACCGCGACCTGCAAGAGGACAAGGAGCGGATTTTCGATTCATTCGACACCGTCAATGCGTGCCTGGAGTTGGCCGCACCGCTGGTGGCCGGGGCCGAGCTGAATCGCGCGAACATCGCCCAGCGGCTCGATCGGGGGCATTTGGATGCAACCACGTTGATGGAGTATCTGATCGGCCGCGGCATGGCGCAGCGCACGGCGCATGGCGTGGTGGGCAAACTGGTGCGCCAAGCGCTCGATCGGGGCGTGCGACTTTTGGACTTGCCGCTGGAAGTATTCACGGCGGCCGACCCCGGCTTGGATGCCGGCGTGTACAACGTGCTGGGAGTCGAGCACGCCGTGCAGGCGTTGGTCAGCTACGGCTCAAGCGCTCCGGCGCAAGTGGCCGAGCAACTGCTGAATTGGAAGCAGAAGCTCGCCTCGATTCCGGTCAGTTAGCTGTTCGATCTTTGGCGTCTTTGGATCCCCAATCCTCAACTGAAATCGCTACGATGCGTTGCAACCAAGCGGGATTGAATCGTGTGGTGTTGATCGCGGTGTGCTGCGGGCTGCTGGCATTTGGCGGCCGGAAGTTCGCCGCCGCGCACGCGCAAGAGCAGGACGAGGCCGCGATGGCCGACGATGCCGACGCGCTGCCGGTGGACGACGAGGCGGCGGACGCAAAACCCAAGCCGGCCCCGAAATCGAAGTCCCCAGCGAAACCGGGCAAGTCCGCAGCCGGCGCGGAGTCGGCAGTGCCCCAGGATCCGGCCGTGCTGGCCATCTTGGAGTCGCATCCCGAGACCTCGGCCGAGTTGCTCCGCGCGATCCAGATCTTGGTGGATTTGGACCAGGCGAACCTGGCCAAGCCATTTGTCGATGAACTGGCCACGCGCAAACTCGACCTGGCGGCCAAGGCGGCGCTGGCGAATCAGTTCAACTCGGCGATCTTGCTGAAGTTGGCCCACAACGCCGAATTGGGCCAGGTGCTGGCGCCGTTTGTCGACGATCTGTTTACCTCGGCGGAGAGCTACCGTCGCGACGCGAAGCGGCTGGCCGCCTGGGCCAGGCAGCTTGGCGACAAGGACGAGACGGTGCGCGCCCAGGCGGCCCTGTCGCTGTTGCGCGCCCGTGAAGCCGCCGTCGCTCCCTTGGTCGAGATTCTCTCCGACCCGACGCGAGCCGCCGAGCGCGCCGCGGCGACCAACATTCTGGTGCAGCTCGACGAGGTAGCGATCGCGCCGCTGTTGGGCGTTCTGGAATCTTCCGACGCGGCACTCAAGTCGCGGGTGGTCGAAGTGCTCGGAACCCTGCGAGCGCAGCAAGCCGTGGCGTTCTTGCTGGGTCCATTGCTTTCGCCCGAGAGCGGCACCGAGCTGCGCGCGGCGGCCGCCACGGCACTGGAAAAAATCAGCGGCCATGCGCCCACCCCCGGTGAAGCTCTGCGATTGTTGGAACACGCGGCGCGGCGCCCGCTGGAGCGATCGCGCCTGGACGACGACCCGGCCGCGGCGCCCAAAGAAGTCTGGCATTGGAACGCCAGGCGAAAACAGAGCATGCCGATCTCCTACGACCCCACCGGCGCATCGTTGGCCACGGCTGCGCACTTGGCGCGAGACTTGTATCGACTCGACACGACTCACGCGGGCCATCGCCGCTTGTATCTGACGGCCCTGCTGCAAGCAGCCAAGTTTCGCGCCGGGTTGGACAAGCCGCTGGCCACCGGCGCCGGCACGGCATACGCGGTGGCCGCGCATCAGGGGGTCGACGTGGTCGAGGATCTGCTGGCCGATGCCATGGCCCACGGCTACCTGCCGGCGGCGACCGCGGCGGCGCAGATTTTGGGCGACACGGGCAGCGCCGCATTGCTTCAGCGCAGCGGGTCGACCCCCAGTTCCTTGGCATTGGCGGCGCAACATGCCGACCGCCGGCTGCGCTTCGCGGCCCTGGAGGCGATTCTCAAGTTCAAGCCGACCGAACCGTTTGCCGGTTCCAGCCGCGTGACCGACGGCCTGGCGTATTTCGCCAGTTCCTACGGCGTGCCGCGTGTGCTGATCGCGCACGGCCGCAGCGAGGAAGCGCAAAAACTCGCCGGACTCGCCGGGCAGCTTGGATATGAAGCGGATATCGCCACCAATGGCCGCCGGGCCTTCGAGCTGGCCGTCAATTCGCCCGATTACGAATTCGCGCTGATCCATTCGGCCATCGAACGTCCGCCGGCCGACGAACTGTTGGCCCAATTGCGCCGCGACCGCCGCACGGCCTTGTTGCCGGTTGGTTTCATCGCGCCGTTGGACGACTTGGAACGGATCCAACGGTTCGCGGAGATGTCGTCGCGGGCCGATGCCTTCTTGCAGCCGCAAAATGAACCCGAAATGAAACTCTTCAGCCAACGGGTCTTGGCCCGCGCCGGCCGCGCGCATGTTTCGCCCGCCGAGCGCAGAGCGCAAGCCATCGCGGCGCTGGATGGATTGATCGCCTTGAGCCAAGGTCCGCAACGGGTTTTCGACGTACGCCGGCAAGAGCCCGCTCTGGCGCCTTTGCTGTACGTGCCCGAATTGAGCACGCGCGCCGCGGCGGTGCTCGGTCAGTTGGGCACCGTCAAGAGTCAGCGCAGTTTGCTCGAGTTGGCCGACTTGTCGACCCAACCACTGCCGACGCGGCAAGCCGCCGTGACGGCCTTTGCCCACAGCGTGCGGCAGCATGGAATCGCGTTGACGCGCGAGGAGCTGCTGCAACAGTACGATTTATATAACGCCAACGCCGGCCGAGACGTCGATACCAACGCCGTGTTGAGCGCGATTCTCGACACGATTGAACATCGAGGCCGTTCGACGGCCGACGAATAACCTCCGCCGCATCCACGGCCTTCGGGCCTGATTTTTCATGAGCAATACCCACCGCGGTTACGACTCGAGCTCCAGCGGCCCGCCGATACCGGGCCTGATCGGCTCGAGTCCGGCCATGCAGAAAGTCTATGAGCTCACCCGGCAAGTGGCGCGCTCGCACGCCTCGGTGCTGCTGTTGGGCGAGACCGGCACGGGCAAAGAGTTGATCGCCAAGGCGGTGCACATGACGAGCCAGCGCGCCAGCGGCCCGTTCGTGCGGGTGAACTGTGGCGCGCTGAGCGAGAGCCTGTTGGAGAGCGAGCTGTTCGGCCATGTGCGCGGCTCGTTTACCGGGGCAATCGCCAACCGGACCGGCCGTTTCGAAGCAGCCCACACCGGCACGATCTTTCTCGACGAAATCAACTCGACGACGCCCAAATTGCAGGTCAAATTGTTGCGCGTGCTGCAAGAGCGCGAGTTCGAGCGCGTGGGCGACACGCAAACGGTGCGCGTCGACACGCGCGTCGTGGCCGCCAGCAATCGCGATCTCGTGGCCGAAGTCGAGGCCGAGCGGTTTCGCGAGGATTTGTACTATCGGCTCAATGTGGTGCCGATCCACTTGCCGCCGCTGCGCGAACGGCCCGAAGACATCGCGGCGCTAGTGGGCCATTTCCTGACGGTATACAACGAGGAGAACGACCGCTACGTGATGCACATCGCGCCGCAAGCGCTGGAGGCCCTGCAGAATTATCACTGGCCGGGCAACGTCCGCGAATTGCAGAACTACGTCGAGCGGGCCGTGGTCCTGGCCGCGGGCGACGAGTTGACCAGCGACTTGTTGCCCGAGACCGTGCTGCGCGGCCCCAAGTCGCGCGCGGCGGCGCGTCCGCGGGTCGCCGATTTGGAAACGCTGACTTACGAGTTGGTGCAACAGGGGCTGGTCACCGCCGGACCGCAGGAGGACAATCTGCACGCCAAGGTCGTCAATCGCGTGGAACGCGAACTGATCGCCCAGGTGATGACTTCCTGCGAGAGCGTGCAAACCAAGGCCGCCGGAAAATTGGGGATCAACCGCAACACCTTGCACAAAAAGCTGAAAGAATACGGCCTCGACGGCGAGGCGTCCTGACTCGATCGCTCGCGCCATCAACGCCCCGCGCCAATCCGCACGCCCGAGCAACATCGGCTGCACCGCCATGGGATCTTTCATTTCCGGCATCAGTTTGACCTGCTTCGGCGCCAGCTATGCGGTGGCTTGGGCGCTGGAATGGGCGCTGTTTTGGCGCCGCGACGTGCGACAGATCCTGATCCTGGGTTTCGTGCTGGCCGGTTGGCTGGCTCACACGCTGTATCTGGGTTATCGGGTGGTGGAATACTCGGCTTCGCCGCTTGCCAGCAGTTTTGATTGGTGCCTCGTGGCCGCCTGGCTGTTGATCGGGGCGTATTTGTATTTGACGTGTTACTTCCCCCAGGCGGCGCTGGGCTTGTATATGCTGCCGCTGGATTTGGCGCTGGTGGCCGCGGCCACGTTTGCCGACCCAGAACCGTTCGCCATTGGACCCGCCTCGCGAATGTGGGGCGCCGTGCACGGGATCTCGCTGTTGATCGGCACGCTGGCGGTCATGGTGGGGTTCGTGGCCGGGCTGATGTATTTGTTGCAAGCGCATCGGCTGAAGCGTAAATTGCCTTCGCAATCGGGCGTGCGGATGCCGAGCTTGGAATGGCTCGAAAAAGTAAACAGCCGCGTGATCATTCTCTCGGCGCTGATGGTCGGCATCGGATTCGTGGCGGGAATCATTCTGAACACGATCGCCAGCGGCCCGTCCGGCGAACTTCCCTGGAGCGATCCGGTGATCTGGAGCTCGGCGTTGATGTTCGCCTGGTTGTCGGTGGCGGCGACTTTCAACGCCGTTTATCGGCCCTCGCGGCGGGGGCGGAAAGTGGCGTATCTCACCGTCGCGAGCTTTGGATTTCTGGTCGTGGCCCTGGCCGTGCTGCTGCTGGTCAACACCGAACACGGCGGGCAAAAACACCGCGCGCCGGCCACGGCGTCGCACACTCGGGCCGCCGGCCCCGACGGAGGCCGGTCATGAAACTGCAAATGATCGGTTGCAGCCATCATCACTCGTCGGTCGCCGTGCGCGAGCGGTTGGCGTTTGGCCCCGGGCAGGTCGGCCCGGCGCTGGATGGCCTGCGGCAGCGTTTTCCGCGGATCGAGGCGGTTTTGCTCTCGACGTGCAATCGGGTGGAAATCTACACCGCCGTCGAAGATCCCGAGCTGGGACCGAGCCACGAGGAAGTCGTGCAGTTCATGGCCGACTTCCATCGCCTGCCGATGTATGAGATCTTCGACGAGCTGTTCGAGCGCACCGGCGAAGACGCCGTGCGGCACCTGTTTACCGTGGCGGCGAGCCTGGACAGCATGGTGGTCGGAGAGCCGCAAATCCTGGCGCAAGTCAAACAGGCCTATGCCATGGCCAAGGACCGCCAGAGCGTCGGCCCGCTGACGCACGGCATTTTTCAAACGGCGGTGCGCGTGGCCAAACGCGTGGCGACCGAGACCACGCTGCACCAGCGGCGGGTGAGCATCCCCAGCGTCGCGGTCGGCGATTTTGCCAGACAGATCTTCCAACGGTTCGACGACAAGAACATCCTGGTCATCGGCGCCGGAGAAATGGGCGAAGAAACCCTCCGCTATCTGCAAAGCGAAGGCGCGCACGACGTCACCGTGATCAACCGCAATTTCCAAAGGGCCGAAGCCCTGGCCGAACGCTGGCAAGGTCGGGCCCAAACCTGGGAAAAACTGCCCGAGGAGCTGACGCGGGCCGATCTGGTCATCAGCACCACCGGCGCCGGCGAGCCGGTCGTGACGCTGGAAGCGTACAAGCAGATCGAAGCGGCCCGCTATCAGCGGCCGCTGTTTATTCTCGACCTGGCGCTGCCGCGCGATTTCGAGCCGGCCATCGGCGACCGGCTGGGCGTGTATCTGTATTCGATCGACGATTTGCAGGCGGCCTGCCAGAAGAACCTGCAGAGGCGCGACCAGGAACTGCCCGCGGCGATCCACATCGTCGAGCAAGAGACCAACCGGTTCATGGCCGATTTGCACCATCGGGCCACGGCTCCGATCATTCGACGGCTGAAAGAAGGCTGGCAGCAGCCGAAAGAAGACGAGCTGCGGCGACTGTTCAACAAGTTGCCCGAATTGGACGATAAGGCTCGCGCCGAAATCGGCCAGGCCTTCGATCGCCTGGTCAACAAGCTGTTGCACCCGCCGCTCGAATCGTTGCGCAGCGAAGCGGAAAAAGGCCCGCCGCACGGATTGCTCGAGGCGCTCAAGCGGCTCTTTCAGTTGAAGGATTGAGCAGGGCTGGCGATCGCGGCGCAAAAAAAAGGGCTCGGCATTCGCGAAATGTCCAGCCCGAGGCAATGCGGTTCGATCGGCGTCTGCTGGCGGCCGCGACGCGCCGATCAGTCTTCGGCTACGTCCTCGTCCTCTTCTTCCTCCTCCCAATCGTCGTCGTCGTCGTCATCGTCGTCGTCGAAGTCATCGTCTTCATCGTCGTCCCAGTCGTCGTCATCGTCCTCGTCATCCTCTTCCTCGTCGTCTTCCTCTTCGTCTTCGTCGTCTACTTCTTCCCACTCGTCCTCGCCGAGATCGTCTTCTTCGTCATCGTCGTCGTCGTCATCTTCGTCGTCCTCGTCGTCGTCCTCGTCGAGGTCGTCGTCGCCATCGATCGACCGAGGGCACGAGAGCGCATCGTCGGCATGTTCACCGATGGGGCGCGCGCCGGTTAGTTCAAGTAGCTCGTAGAGTGCTTCTTCAGGCAGAGCGGTGGTGATCACGTTCGCATTCCTCCTCGTCTTCACTTTCATTGGTTTGAATTAGATTGTCGTGAATCTCGCTGGCGCGAGATTGGATATCGTGAGTGGGTTTGGAAAGTTCGTGCGGCTGGGTCTTGGGCATTCGCAAGAGATTGGCCCGCGGCAGGTCGTCCAAATGTCGAAGTCCGAAAACCTGCAAAAAGCGTTTGGTGGTGGCGTACCAGTAGGGGCGTCCTAGTTCTTCGGCGCGACCGGCGGTGCGCAGCAGGTCGCGGTCCATCAATTGTCGCAGAATTTCTCCGCAGTCGACCCCCCGGATCGCTTCGATTTCAGCCCGCAACACCGGTTGACGATACGCTACGACGGCCAAAGTTTCCAGCGCCGGCGCCGACAATCGGACCTCGACCGGCGACGGGCGCAGTCGCCGCAGCCAGCCGCCGAACTTGGGACGCGACATCAATTGAAATCCACCGGCCAGCTCTTCGGCCCGAAAGGCACTTCCCGTGGCATCGTACGAGCGGTTGAGCCGGCGAACCAATGTACGTGCTTCGGTGCCATCCGCCAAGCCGGCCAGTTGGGCCAATTTTCGGCTGGGGACCGGCTCGCGGGCCAAAAACAAGACCGCCTCCAGGCGCGCGCAGGGCTCGTCCCGGGCCCAGGCATCGGAAACCACGGGCGATGGCTGCACGGGGCGAGCCGCGCGACGTCTCCAGGAGCCCATTTTGGACGCGGCCATCTGGGGGCTACCCACCCCCGAACGTGCCCGGCCCGACCGCGGAGTCACGCTGGCTAGCTGCTCGGCTGGCGAACGCCGAGATTTCCCCAAACGTGGCAAAATGGCTATCTGCTCTCAGAATGCCCAAGGAACCCAAAACCTTAACA
>JBGQKM010000163.1:0-13693 GCA_041499515.1 Planctomycetia bacterium
CGCCGACGATCAATGCCGGTTGGCCCCACCAGGCGTATTGGCTGAACACCGCACGAATGGCAGCCCGAGCGATCGGGAGACCCACCAGCAACAAACAACAGGTCGCCACGATCGCCAGCGGCACCGCTAGAGTGACTCGGTTCTGCAACACCGAGACCGTCAGAAAAACCGGGCCAATGAAAGCCATGGCCACACTAGCCTGGCGCACTTCGGCGATGGAACTTAACCCGATGCCAGGGTAAAGCCCAACGGCTACGTTCACCACCCAGACCGCAACGAGGAGCCCGGCGGCCAGTGTCGGCCCATCGAGAGTGGCCACGGGCGACAATGCCGTAGCGCCATACCACCCCATGGTAAATGACACAAGCACCGCCAGCAGGTCGGCAGCGACGAGAGTACCTGCCGTGAGTATTACGCCCTGCAGGCCGCGTGACCGTCGAGATGTGTCCAGCGCGCGGCCGCTATCGCTATCTGAATACGGATCACTTTGGTTGCCCCATGAATCCGAGACCGGCTCAGCCGATTGAACTTCCGTGGCGTGCATACGTGAGATCACTCCGAGTTAATCAAGCGTCGGGTTGCGTCTTTTCTCGTCGTCCATCGTGATCTCTCCGTTTCTTGGCCTCCGGCCGCGTTCCGTTCAGTCCGCCGAGGTAAAAAACTTACCGAGCGCGGCAGTTCGAAATGAACTTGCCAAAGGCCCCGATTGGGCACCCAGCGAGATCGTGTTTGTTTCGAGTCGCCATACACCCGCCGAAACAGACCGATTGTCAGTCGATCGGTGCGTACAATCCACGGACACCGACGGGGCAGCACTGCTACGCTATGGGGGCAGCCGACTTGGCGTGTCATGTCCGCGGTGGGGAATCATGCCGGGGCTTTGTTTGCCACCGACGAGATTCAACTGCGTTGCGGAAGGTCGGGCTCTCCGTGCGGTACCGCATGCGACGACCTCACGAGTGGGGCAACTCGAATTCGCCGGACCTGAGCCACGACGGTTTCAGGAGGGTCCAGAAGTCCCTGGCTAACTGCTGCTTCACATAGGTGTAAGGCAGCCATCCAAAACCATGGTCTCCCCACTCGGGACCCCAAGAGTTTCTTACCAGCAGCGCGCCTTTGTCAGAACGAATTCGTACCCTATCGTCGTAGCCAACCGCCGTCACGGCTTGACCGCCCAGGACGGTATCGGCCGCCGTGGGAAAGGGAATCTCCGAGTCATTGCCCACTGATGAGCAGACCGGAAAACCGAATGCAAAAGGAAATCCCGCGGCCAGAAAGGATCGCAATTGATCGAGCACTTGCTCGCCGGACAGCAGTCGACTGTCGAGCCGCAGGTAGCAGAGGGTGCGGAAGTCTCGATGAAAGGCGTAGGTGAAAGGATCTGGTTCGGCCTCCAGACGCAGACTGTCATACGGCCAGTACTCCTCGGGCGGAACGCCGCACAACGCGATGGCCTTGAACACCGACCGGAGAGATACTCCTTGATCGCCTATCACGTTTACCAGCCGGCGCGCGGCGCAGTGCGCGAACAGCCGAGAAAGACGCAGCATGCGGCCACTCGAGCGCCGCTCGAACTGTTGAATCAGGGCGACGCAGGCATGGGCGGCGCTGGTGGCCAATTCTTGTTGGTCTTCAACCGGACCACAGTACTCTCGCCAGTCCATACTGGTCGGCAGTTCGGCCGGTTTACGCGTGCGCATCTTTAACTTGCTTAGCGACGCAGCGATGACCTCGTGATCAAGCGTGTAATCGCGGTGGTCGGCCAGGTCCGGATGCCACCCAAAATTGCGCAGATCGACGCGTTGCATAAACAGCACCGAATATGAGCTGCTATCGCGCGCTCCGAAAGCTTGGCGCGGGCAGCCTGGTTCCGCCCCAAATCGGCGTGATCACAGTGAACAGGAACACGCCAATCTATGCTCTGGTGCCAGGGGCAATGGACGGGTGTTGCCGGGGTGATATGGAGGCAACCGAGGATTGCGCGGCGGCCGGCCAGGGCCCCGTCTCACGGTTCCGGCCCGATCGCTTGAGAGAGAATGTCAGCCCGCTGGCTCGGTTGACGACTTGAGCGTCAGCGACGACACATCGGTTCCGATGAAAGAGCAGTGCAAATGCACTCGCGTTATCGCTCGAACGATGGGTCCATCTATCTCCCATCCCTTTCAAGCGGCCAGTCTGACGGAGGCGTGCTCGCTGCGGATCTTGCGAGTTTTTTCGCCGCAGTTTTCACGGCTTTTCGTGAAGCCAGGTTCAAACACGGCATTTCTGACGGGTTTTCACGGGAGTTCGGTGGCAGCTCGAAATTGGTGGTCCATCTCTCCGCAAAACTCCCAACACACGCCTTGGCCGCTGCCATCGCCGGCAAATCGAATCAGCGACCGTTTCTGATTGCGATTCAAAGACTTGATCGTCTCTTGCAAACGTCGTTTAGGCGGTTGCTCGCGGTGCGGTGGCAAGGGGTCGTCAATGCGAGGTGGCCACGACTCCTCTTGAAAGGCTGCCAGAATCGCCTCTTGGTTGGCGGCGGGTACCTTGAAATGTTTTACGACGATCATCCCAACCGTCAACTTTTGTCGGTCGCGATCCCAGCTCGGCAGCAGCGGTTCGGGCACGGGGGAAACCTTTGGCATTGGCGGCTGGATAGTCGAGAGACCCGTGTTCGTCGCGCCAACATCGACTCTCCCGGAAAGCTCCCGCGCCAGTTTCGCGCCGGCAGTTGTCAGGATGAAGCATGCCTTCTTGCAAAACAAAGGCGCTGGCGGCTTACGGAAGCTGCGCTCAGCATCGCCGGCCATCGTGACCTCGATCGCGGTTTCCACAAGCCCTTTGCCGACCAGCCAGCGCAAATCGCTTTTTGACAACTTCAGCGAACGCAGCGACGCCATGTCCACGGCAAATTCCCACGTGCTCCGGTCCAGGTCATGCGCGTACTCGAGAGCCTGCAGCAGCGCTGTCAACGCCGCCTCGATCCGCGGCGTAATACAAATGCTCGATCCTTCGAGTTGCGCAGGTCTTGCTGAAATGCGCAGAGCGCTCAGTGCTTCGGACTCCGCAATCTGCATGGCATTCATCGCGACGTCTCCACGCCAAAACTCTGGGCTGTCAATGTGCCACCGATTGCTGTTCCAAAGCGAAGCGCCAGTCACCAAAAAATGCCCGCGCAGGGCCTCCGTGGCCTGCCGGGCTTGCCTACCCAAATATCTCGCGACGTCCTGCGCACTAGGACAATAGCGATTTTTTGGTTTTTGTCAACAATCGCTCGATAATCGCTCGATCCCGTCTTGACGTAGCCAAATGGCAGATCCGAACCGTTCGACAAAATAGCCCATAAGTGCCATTATGTGATGGGTGAGCCGACCCCCTCGCAGGCCTCGTAGACCTATTGAGTCCCATTAAAGTAGCCGCGACTTGGGCAGCCCGCCGGTCGCCGGCGGGACGATGGTTCTGAGCCGCTGCTCGGCTGGGGCAATCGGCGCCAACCGGTCGGAACCGAGCCGCGGCCGACGAGCCACGAGGGCGTCAGGCGCCTGTCCGACCAGGGCGTGCCGAATGACTGTCGAAACGGGCGTAAGCGTTTCAGCAACCCCACCCAACTCGCCCCGTGGCGCCGCCGTGGGAACTGCGCCTTCAGCCTCGTCTGTCTCCGGCCACCACGGAAGACCAAGGGCGCCGACGGGGCCCAAAACGGTCTTTTTTCGAGAGTCCGAGGAAACGGTCGGGTTCCCGGGACGAGGGCCGGCATGTCTGTGACGGCAGTCCTTGAAGCTCGTCAAATCAAGACCCGTCGAGGCGACTGGACGATTGTTGAACTTTTTTTGGGTTGGAGTCGTCAATTGAAATGTTGGCCTGTGGCCGCGGCTTGACGATGGTATCGCCATCCAGCGATGATGTGCCGGACACGATGGTGAGATGCGAACGCGACTCCACCGTCGAGCGAGCAGCTCACCTTTTCATGCCATCTTTCTGGACGCGACAGCATGTTTAAGGATTTTCGATTCCAAGCCCTGGCCTTTGTCATGCTGGGGGCAGGGCTCGGCTGCCTGGCCGCAAGCGGCGGCTTGAGTATGCCCCCCAGCGCGCGCGCCCAATTCGCCGCCCGAGCAAACACGACAATCGCCAACATCGTGTCGACCGCCGACACCAATCAGGCGTCGGCATGCTGCTCGAACGACAAACGTGAAGCGTTCTTGTTGGCGCAAGCCGACGTCCAAATTGCCCAGGCAGCAGCCCAAAAGAAGGCCTTTCCCTTTGGGTTTGGAGTCAATATCCATACCGGGCCAACCTGGAAAGCAACCGACATCAAGCTGATTGCCGATGCGGGGTTCCAGTGGATTCGCTGCGACTTGTTTTGGCAATTCACCGAACGATCCAAGGGCGTTTACAACTTCTCGGAGTACGACACGCTTGTCGAGGGATTCGAGAAGTACGGCATCAAGATTTTATGGACCCTGGATTACAATAATCCGATCTACGGGGCCGCCAACGACAAGATTGGCCCAACGACCGCAACGCAATTTGCAGCCTACGCGGCCTGGACGACGATGGCCGTCCAGCGCTTCGCCAATCGTGGCCATGTTTGGGAAATCTGGAACGAGCCGAACGTCGCTCACTTTTGGGGACCTGCCCCGAACGTATCGAACTATTGCAGCCTGGCCATGGCTGCCTGCAAGAGCATCAAGGCCGCGGCTCCCAACGAACTGATTGTCGGGCCGGCGGCAACTTATTGCGGATCGGGAACGCGTCCAGATCAGGCATTGACGTTCTTGAAAAGTTGCTTCGACGTCGGGTTGCTCGATAGGGTTGATGCTGTTTCGGTCCACCTATACCGTCCGCACGGCGGCCCTCCCGAGCTCGTGTTTCCTTGGATGGCCGCTTACTCCAATCTGGCCAAGAGCTACGTCGTCAAGCGGCCATTCGTATCTTCCGAATGGGGCGTCAGCCGAACGGAAGTCGACGAACGGACGCAGGCCGCGTTCATCGCGCGAGAGTTTGCCTGTTGTGCCATTGCAGGAATCCCACTGTCGATCTGGTACGACTTCATGGATGACGGGACCAACACGACAAATCGGGAGCACATGTTCGGCCTGATCGACACCGCGCGTCGGCCGCACCTGGCCTACACGGCGGCCAAGGTTTTCAATGGCTTTGCGGCAAATGCCAAGCATGTCGTCCGGCTCGCAAGCGCCCCCGACGATTATCTCGTGCAATTCGACCAGAGCACGATGGCTTGGACTGCGGGAACCTCGCATGCGGTGAAGCTCACCGTGAAGCCTGCTCACGCTGTCGATTTTCTCGGTCAACCTTTCGCAATCCATGCCGACGGCACGGTAACGATCAGTGCCATGCCCGTTTACATGAGTTCTCCGTAAGGCGAGAATCTCCAGGCAGACCTTCGTGTCCCGGCAGGTGGTGACCCGATGGGTCAACGGCGTGGGAGCGCGGGCCGCATTTGATTTTTAACGCAGCGGCGGCTGCGAAGAATTGGCCAGGATTGTTCCAGGCCCGCCGTACAATGGACGGCCAGGCTATTTAATGAGGCCGCAAACCATGACGCCGGAAGATCCGTTTCGCATTGCTCTGGTGACGATCTTCTGCCTAACGATCGTCGTCGTGGCGTATCACCGCCTGCAGGCGGCCAAATCGGGCGAGCGCATCTCGCGACGCGAAGAAGGACTGCTGCTGGCTGTCGCGTTGCGTTTGGCCGGGCTGGGCCTGTGGGCGGCCACGCTGGTGTATCTGGTCGATCCGGCCTGGATGGAGTGGGCCCAGGTGGCGCTACCGGGTCCTGTGCGGTGGTCCGGTGCGGTGGTCGGATCGTTGGGCTGTGCGCTGATGGTTTGGACGCTTGTGAACCTGGGACGCAACCTGACCGACACCGTGGTCACCCGAGTCCACGCCACGCTGGTGACGACCGGCCCCTACCGCTGGGTTCGCCATCCGTTCTATTGCGCCGTGGCCCTGCTAATGCTTGCCGTCACGCTGTTGACGGCCAACGGGTTCATCGGCCTCAGTGCCGTGGCAGTGCTGGTGATGCTGGTAGTTCGAACGCCGAAGGAAGAGCAAAAGCTGATCGAGAAATTCGGCGACGACTATCGCGCCTACATGGCATCCACGGGCCGGTTGTGGCCGAAGTTTTAGATCGCCACACACCTCCGAACGAATCCGTTCGGCGCCGGACAAGTTTCCTGGGCGGAAACGTGGCGACTTGCGCCTGTCCTCCTCCAGTTGGACATGCGACTCCGATCGGTTTCGGCCAGGCGTATCCGGGAAAGCCTTACGCGCCGGCTCCAGGCGAGAGCCTAGGCTTGCACGGGCAGCAGCGGTTGCGTGAGTCCAGCGACGCGACTCGGTTGTTTTTTGGTCGCATTCTCCGCACGCCAATCGATGCCAGCCGAAACGATTTCAACTAGCACGGATACCCAGAGAATGTTTTCACTCTTAGCCAAGGTCCGCATCGGGTTTGGGCTGGCCTTGTTGGCCTTAGCCATCATCTCGGTCGTGTCGTACACGTCTACCAGCCGTTTCGTGGAGACGGTGTTCCTGAGAAAGCAGACGTACGAAGACCTTAATTCGTTGGAAGCAATACTCTCGATCATGAAAGATGCCGAGACCGGCCAACGCGGCTACCTGCTGACCGGCGACGAAAAGTATCTTGGTCCCTACGTGGCTGCGGTTGCCGAACTGGATGGAGAACTGAAGAAGTTGCGGGCGATTTATGCAGACAGTCCGAAGCGACGAGAACACCTTGAAGCACTCGAGACGCTCTGTGCGGACAAACGCGCCGAGCTCGCCGAGACGATCCAATTTCGGCAGAACCTAGGACTTGAAGCTGCGCTGGAAGTGGTGCGTAGCGACAAGGGCATCCGCATCATGGACAAGGTTCGCGCGGAAGTTGGAGCGATTCGAGCAGATGCGATGGAAGCAATAGCGCAATCGGATCAGGCGGTCGCTACTGCTTCCAGCATCACGCTCTATGCGGTCACTTTCGGAAGCGCATTTGCGAACGTGATTGTCTTATTCGCATTCGTGGCAATTACTCGCGATGTGGTCGGGCGGCGCCGTGCCGAAGACGCATTGCAGCGATCGCACCAGGACTTGGCCTTGCGCGTGGAGGAAAGAACCGCCGAATTGCAACAAGCCAACGAAACGATGCGCGGCGAGATTGCCGAACGCAAAGCCGCGCAGGCGGCGCAACAGGAAAGCGAGAAGCGCGTGATTGCCGCCAGCGGAAAGCTGGCCGACGTCAACCGCGATCTCGTCCAGAAGAACCAGGAAAACGAGATGTTCGTCTACAGCGTGTCGCACGATCTGCGTTCGCCGCTGGTGAATCTTCAGGGATTCAGCCAGGAACTTGCCTCGGTCACCCATCACGTTCGGGATATTCTTTCGCAGCCCGAACTGCCCCTGCCGCTGCGAGAGCGCGGATTGGCGCTGGTGGACAATGACATGATGCAATCCATCGGTTTCATTCAAGCCGCCGTGATGCGTCTGAGTCGCATCATTGACGCGCTGCTGCGCCTTTCGCGAGCGGGACGCGTGGAGTACGAGTGGAAGCGGGTGGACGTGGAGAGCACCGTCGGCGCCATCATCGCGTCGGTGGCCGGCACGATCGACGAAAAGGGCGCGCAGATCACGGTCGCTTCGCTGCCGGCGATCTGGGGCGACCCGACCGCGGTGGAACAAATCTTCGCCAACTTGATCGCCAACGCACTCAACTATCTCGATCCACAGCGCTCCGGCACGATCGAAATCGGGTGCACTGACTTCGAGGATGCTCGATCGTCGGATGACGGCCGCGACTTTCATACCTACTATGTTCGGGACAATGGCCTGGGTATTCCCGAAGCGTATCGCGGGAAGTTATTCCAGGCCTTTCAACGGCTGCACCCCCTGGCGGCCAAAGGCGAAGGCATTGGGCTGACGTTGATTCGCCGCATGGTCGAGCGACATGGGGGCAAAATCTGGTGTGAATCCGTGGCGGGTGAAGGAAGCACATTCTTCGTGACACTGCCAGCCCGGACGACGGGAAAAGAAAATACACGATTCGAAGAACTTTCTGAAAAAGAAGGAGAATTTGAAAATGGTCGCACAGCCACTGGTTGTCTTGCTGGCGGAAGATGACGATGGTCATGCCACGCTCGTGTCGCGCAATTTGAAGCGTGCTGGGATCGCTAACGATTTGGTGCATGTCAGCGATGGCCAGGAGGCCTTGGATTACGTGCGATGCGAGGGCGCCTATCGTTCCAGAAAACCTGACGGTCCGTTGATGTTGTTACTCGACATCAACATGCCGCGCATGGATGGAATCGAGGTCTTGCGTCAGATCAAAAGCGACGAGGATACCGCGCAGATTCCCGTGATCATGCTCACCACGACGGACGATCCGCGCGAAGTCGAACGCTGTTACAAGCTCGGATGCAGCGTTTATATCACCAAACCGGTTGAATACGACGCTTTTGTAGAAGCCGTTCATCGCCTGGGCCTATTGCTTCAAATCGTCAAGGTCCCGCAAGAAGCAGCGCTCAGCGGGGCGAAAATATGAAGAGTGCCAAACCCCAAACGATATTGATTTTGGAAGACGACGAGGGCGTTGCTCTCTTGCAGCGACGTCGGCTCGAGCGCGCAGGCTTTCGCGTCGAAAGCGCCGCAACGCCGGAGGGCGGGTTCGAGTTGCTTCGCCAGCAGGAAGTCGATCTGATCGTACTGGACTATAACCTGCCCGGCATCAACGGCCTGGAGTTCTACGAGGAGCTCAAAGCATCCGGACGGAATATCCCGGTGGTTATCGTGACGGGGTTTAGTCGCGAATCGAGAATTATCCAAGCCTTCCGGGCCGGCGTACGCGACTTTGTCACCAAGAGCGTGGAATACCTCGACTATCTTCCGGAAGCGGTCGAGCGCGTGCTGAGACAGGTAGCCACGGAGAAACAACTGGCCTTTTCGGAAGCCCGACTGGCCAGCATCATTGCTTCGGCCAAAGACGCGATCATCATCGTCGAGTCCGATCAGCTCATCAGCTTGTTCAATGCGGCCGCCGAGAAGATGTTTCAGTGCCCGAGCGAGGCCGCCGTCGGGCAGGAACTCAGCAAGTTCATTCCTCAAAGCACGGACGCGGCGAATGGGGCCGAGGCCGTCCTGGCCTTCGCTGGACCTGTTGAACCGATTGAAGCCTGCGAGATGGGCGTGCGTCCGGATGGCAGTCGATTTCCCATCGAGGCTTTAGTGTCACGCGTCGAGGCTGCCGGACGCGATCTGTTTACCATCATGGTCCGCGACATCACCGAGCGGCACGAACATGCGCGAATGATCCGGCTCGCCCATGAGGAGACGATCCATCGGTTGTTGGCGGTCTCAGCCTTCCGAGACTGCGAGAGCGGCTCGCACATGCTCAGAACGGGACTCATCAGCGAATTGCTGGCTCGGGCAGCCGGTTGGGACTCGTCGCGGGCCGAGCAACTGCGCATCGCCGCGCCAATGCACGACGTCGGCAAGATCGGCATCCCCGATGCCATTCTTCGCAAGTCCGGCAAGCTGACCGATGAAGAATTTGAGATCATGAAAACCCATTCGGTATTGGGTGCCGGCATGCTGGGAGGCTCCGAATCGGAGGTCATCCAACTGGCGCAGAAAATCGCCCTGTCCCACCACGAGAGGTGGGACGGCCGAGGATACCCGCATGGCTTGGCGGGTCCGGCCATCCCCGAGTCCGCCCGGATCGTAGCCATCGTGGATGTCTACGACGACCTGTCACACGATCGCGCTGGTCGCCCTGCCTTCTCGGAGTCAGAAGTTCTCAGCATGATGTTGGAGGGCGCCGGGACTCAGTTTGACCCGCAGTTGCTGGAGTGCTTTGTTTCGGTATTGCCGGAAATACGCAGAATCTCGGCTCTCCATCCCGACGGCGTCTGCGGCGAGGACGTGATGGCGGTCACGCATGAAAGTCCCGTTGGATCGGCCTGCCTGCCATCAATGCCCGCTATGGCACTTTAATGGCTGCAGGCCAAGAGATTCTTGTGGTGTCAAGCGCTGCAAATCACAGCCCAGAGGGCTCGAACCTCTCACCCTCGGTTCCGTAGGGCCAAACGGAGACACTGGCCCTCCCCAAGGTCCATGCGGTCGCTTTACCGCCGCCGCTCGCCGAGCCGGCCAACCGCCAGCAGGATTCCAAAGATGATCGCCTCTGGCCGCGGTGGGCAGCCGGGAATGAATACGTCTACCGGCAAGACCTCGCCCACGCCGCCCGCGCTCGCGTAGCTGCGCGGGACGATGCCGCCCGACGCGGCGCAAGCGCCGACGGCAATCACCACACGAGGCTCGGGCACCGCCTCGTAGGTCCGCCGGACGGCTTGCTCCAAGTTGCGGGTCACCGACCCGGTGACGATCAGGCCGTCGGCGTGCCGGGGCGAGGCAACGAAGTCGATGCCGAGGCGCCTGACGTCGTAGACTGGGTTCAACAGCGCGGTCAACTCCCAGTCGCAGGCGTTGCACGATCCCGAATCGAGGTGCCGCAGATGCAGCGAGCGGCCCAACGTGCGCCGAATCCGCTCGGCGACCTGCTCGCCCGAGGGCAGTGCAGGGAGCTCCGCCGCGCGACCATCGGCGTCGCGCTCGACCTGGATCACCAGGCGCTCGCGGCTGCGCGCGGCCAGTTCGACCGTCCGTCCGATCTCGATCGCTGCATCGGGCGAGTCCTCGGCGCAGCGGCCGCAGAACAGGCACCGGGCCAGGTCGATCGCGTAGCGCGACTCACCCGGCTCCCCGCTGATGGCGCCCGAGGGGCAGACCGACGGCGGCGGCAGCGCGTCGAACGAACTGCCGGGACGCACTTGCGGCGGACCACGGAACCGGGCCGGCGGCTGCGCCGGTTGCGCCGGGTAGTGGATCGTCACGACCCCGGTACGCAGACTTCGCAGAATGGCCTTCAGCATGACGTGGCTCCCGGTGGATTGGTCATCGGTCCGTACACGAGTAGCAGAGCTCGAAGCTCTTGTTGATCAGCGGGAAGTCGGGGATGATCGCGGTCAGACCGGCGAGCGGGACTGCGGGCCAGTTGGCGTAGCTCGCCGACCGCAGGTGGTACCGATCCACGCGGCCCGCGGCGTCTGTGCGCAGCCAGTGTAGCGCGGCCCCCCGAGGCGACTCGATCGCGCTTTGCCCGATGCCCCACGGCGGCAGCATCTCGGGCACTGCGACGCAAAGCGGTCCGGAAGACAGGCCCGAAAGCAGCGCGCGCACCAACCGCATCGACTCGCGGGCCTCTTCCGCGCGCAAGCTCAACCGGGCGTGGACGTCGCCCTCGACGGAGGTCGCCACCAACACGACGGGGCTGCCCTTGTCGGCGTACGCACCGTGAGGGTGGTCGCGTCGCGCATCGCGGTTGACTCCGCTGGCGCGCGCAGCCACGCCGGTCACCCCCAGGTCGATCGCGGCTTGCCGAGACAACAGCCCAGTGCCGTCCAGCCGATCGAGGACCGACGGGTTCCCCTCGATGTGTTCCATCAGGCTGTCGAGCCCCTCGGCGGTCACGGAGATCGCGCCCTCGATCACCCTCGCCAGATCAGCGTCCAGGTCGAGGAGGACTCCGCCCGGCGTCAGCAGTCCGCGCAGGAACCGGTTGCCCGCCAAACGCTCGTTGACCTGCTGCAACGCCTCTTTCATCCGCGACCCGGCGGAAGCGCCGTAGTGGTAGCTCGCTCCGGCGCCGATGTTGCCGATGTCTCCCACATGATTGTAAAGCCGTTCGAGCTCAAGCGCGATGGTGCGAATCATCCGCGCCCGGCTCGGCACCTCGACTCCGGCGATCTGCTCGACCGCCTCGCAAAACCCTAGACCGTGCGAGACCGAGCACACCCCGCAGATGCGCTCGGCGACGTAGAATGCGTCCAGGACACTCAACCCCTCGACGCGCTTCTCCAACCCGCGATGCGTGAAGAAGAGACGCGCCTCGAGGTGCAGCACGGACTCGCCGACCGTGCTGAAGCGGAAGTGGCCGGGCTCGATGACGCCCGCGTGAATCGGGCCCACCGGCACCTCGAGCACGCCCTCGCCCTCGACCACCAGATGCGGAAACTCCTCGGAGGGCTCGACCGCCGGACGCTGCCGGGCATCGAACCCCTTGCGCAGCGGGTACAGGCCCTTCGGCCAGCCGTCGTGAAGCACCAGCGGCCGGGGGTCGGGGTGGCCGACGAACACGATGCCCAACAGGTCTTGCGCCTCACGCTCGTGCCAGTTGGCGGCTGGAACGTCCGCGGAGATCGACGGCAGCTCGGGGCGGGCGGGGTCGAGCGAGGCCACCAGCGTGACGAAAGTGTCGGGCAGCACGACCGTGTCTGCGACTCCTGGCTCAAAGATATAGCGGACCTTGAGGTCTCGTTCCGCGGTCGCCTCCTCATCGGTGGCAACCAGCATCGCGAGCGTCATTCCGGCTGCGCAAAGCTCGGCCACGGCGGCCGGAACATCCGCGGCGCGAGTCAACCGCACGGTGAGATCTTGCGGGCGCGGGCCATATTCGATCCCGGCATGACCAGCCCGCAGCGACGTCAATACCTGCTCCACGGTCGGCTTCGAGATTTCTGTCGGCTTTGCGTTATCCAAGGATGATCTCCGTCGCGCGCACGAGCACGCGGTTCAGGCTCGCTGGCATGTACACGCCCAGCAGCACCATCACGGCCGCGAGCAACAGCATCCCCAACAGGGACAGTCGGGCCTCGGGTCCGCGGTCGGCGGTCTTGTCTGCGATACCAAAGGCCATCTGCCCCACATGGTGAATCAGGCCGGCAAAGATGATCACCACCATGCAAAGAAACACCGCCACCGCAAAGTAGTGGCCGGAGCTTAAGCCCCCCCCAGATCACGACGAGCTCGCTCATGAAGATGGAGAACGGCGGCGTCCCGGCCAGCGAAAAGGCGCCCATCAGCAACAAAGTGCCGGCCCAAGGCGCGATCCGAAGGAAGCCCTTCATGACGCGCATGTCTCGGCTGCCGTAGCGGTGGATCGCGTCGCCGGCGATCAGGAATACCAGCGCCTTGGTCACTCCGTGATTGATGACGTGCAGCAGCGCCCCGTACGTTCCCCACAGCCCGCCAAAGCCCAGCCCCAGCGTGATGATCCCGACGTGCTCGACACTGTGGTAGCCGAGCAGCCGCTTGAGATCGTGTTGAGCGATGATAAAAGGCGTCGCCACGACCACCGACATCAGGCCAAAGACCAACAGCAGCCCTTCACTGAACGCAGGGCCGCAGGCGTTGCGCGCGATGATGTGGAAACGGATAATTCCGAACAGGGCGCACTTGATGAGCGCTCCGGAAAGCATCGCCGAGACCGGAGTGGGCGCCTGGCTGTGGGCATCGGGCAGCCACATGTGGACCGGGGCCAGGCCGGCCTTCGTCCCGTAGCCCACCAGCACGAAAATGAAGCCGATACGCACGATGCTGGGGTCGAGATCGTGGGCGATGGCGGCGATGCTCGACCAGTTCATCGCCCCTTCCACGACTCCGCCCTGCGCATGCACCGCCGCGCCGTAGATCAGCACCGTGCCGAACAGGCCGAAGGAGATGCCAATCGTGGTGACGATAATGTATTTCCACGCGGCTTCGAGGCCCAGCTTGTCGCCATGAAAACCGACCAGGACTGCCGAGGTGATGGTCGTACCCTCCATCGCGATCCACAGGATGCCAAGGTTGTCCGCCAGCA
>JBGQKM010000164.1:0-13665 GCA_041499515.1 Planctomycetia bacterium
ACGCTCAAATTCTCGACCGACGGCCGCGCGGTCCTGGTCTCGGTCGTCACGACTCCCTATCCGCGAACCGTCTATCGCACGCTCGACGGCCAGGAGATCGAGCCGGACTCGATTGAAGTGCAATCGTTGCACACCGGCCTGCCGGGCCCCGTCGGGCCCGCGCCCGAACAATCGTACTGGAGACATCGCGTGCACGGCTTCGGCGAAGCCCATCCGGTGCCCACGTTCTGGTATCTGGTGCATGACGACGGTAAGCCCGGACATGCCTATTTCGTCGGCTACGACGCCGCGACCCGGCGGCGCGTTGGCTATATCGGACTGAAAGGGTTCGACGCGGAGCTTCCCGGCGTCGAGCAGCGGTTTCTCATCGACCACCGGCTGCTGGCCTACGGCAGCTTCGCCGGTCGATCGGCTTCGGAGGGTCGATCGCCTAACATCACGTCAGGCAGCCCCGAGTTGGTCTACGTGGTCGCGAACGAGTCCCTCCACGCGGTCGATCTGGAGCGACGCACGGTCGAAGCGATCGCCCTGCCGGGCAAAGTCCTCGGCGCGACGAATCTTGACGAGCCGGTGATCGTTCCCGACGAACGCCACGTGATTTACCGCGATCGCATCGCGGTCCGTCTGGCAGACCAAATGCTGGTTCTGAGTCTCAAGGGAGAAACGCTGCGCTCACTGGCCATTCCGGACGCGATTCGCAACAGGTCTCTCGCACTGTATACAACCACCGGGCCTGAGTCGGTGCTGATCGCCGAGCCGGGACGTAAAATCCCCGCCGAGATCTACTGGTTCGACGCCCAGGGCAACGTCGCGCGGCACGAGCAGCACAAAGAACCCTACGTCAACCGGCGGGCGTTCGCCTTGTTCGCCACGACCTACACGCCTGTGCCGCTGCTGTTGGCCGCGGGCTGGCTGGTTGCTGAACCGTTGCTCGAGGTCCGGTTGGGGGATGCGCCCGATTTTCGCACGGCAGTGGCTGAGGCGCTCTCGAACGTGTGGGCCCCGCTATTGATGGTCAGCCTGGTGTCCGCCACGCTTGCGGTCGTCGCCTTCCGGCGGCAGAGGCGCCTGGTGGGTCGCGGAGCGCTGGCGTGGGCCGCGTTCGTATTCCTGGTCGGACCGCCGGGCCTGGTGGGCTACTGGCTGCATCGCCGCTGGCCACCGGTCGAGCGTTGCGAGAAGTGCGGGGTGACGGTGCCGCGCGATCGTCAGCAGTGCCTGGTCTGTGCCGCCGAGTTCGCGCCGCCGGCGCGGGAAGGAATCGAGGTCTTCGCCTGAGCGTCGCGCCGCGGCCAGGCCAATCTCGGTCACGATGAAACGCCGCAGCGCAAACGCGCCAAAGTGCGTCCCTGTTTGGGATTGCATTTAGACGCACGCGTCTTACAATCACCACCGTCTGACCATATTTAGGCGGTGAATCCATCCCAGAACTCTGCACGCCGGCTGCCGGGCTATCGTCGAGCAGCGCGCAGCCGCACCCATGAGGGGACCGGTCCGTGGCAAGTCCATTTACTGTATTTCGACGCAATCAAAAGATTCTGCTGGCCATCGTGGGCATTGGGGCCATGGTGGCCTTCGTATTTCTCGACCCGCTCACGCGTTATATGAGCCGCAATTCCCGGCAAGTCAACCCGGTCGTGGTGCAAACCCGGTACGGGGCGTTGACCCAAAACGAGCTGGGCGCCATGCGCCAGTCGCGCGAACTGGTCGAGCTGTTCTTGCGGAGCGTGTCGATCGAGACGATGGACGCGCAAATTGCCAAGGGACTTCTCGATGGCCGTATGCGCGGCGCGGCCGTGCAGCAATGGTTCTCGATGTGGCAGCAGCGATTGATGGGCCGCTCAAAGCTCGGCCCCGACGAGGCGGCCATCGAAACCCTGGTTTTGTCGAGAAAAGCCGAGCAACTTGGGCTGGTCGTTAGCGATCGGGCGATCAACGATTTGTTGAAACAAATCACCCAGGACAGCCTCGATAGCGAAGCGTTACAAGCGGTCATGAAGAAACAACATCCCGGTCGCCGGATCAGTGCGGCACGACTGTTCGAAGCGATTCGCACCGAAATGCTGGCCTCGCAGTTCAACCAGTTGTTCGTCCAGACGCTGCGCGACATCCCGCCGGCTCAGCGGTTCGAATGTTATTTGCGCTTGAACCGTCGGGCCAAGGCCGAAATCATGCCGCTGGCCGTGGTCGACTTTGTCAGCCAGGTTTCCGATCCGAGCGCGGAGCAGCTCAAGGCCTATTACGAAGCCCACAAGAACCAGTATCCCGATCCGAACTCGCCGCAGCCGGGCTTCAAACAAGCCAAGCGCGCGGCGTTCCAGTATTTCAAAGCGGACTTCGCGCAGATCAAGGAGCGACTGAAACCCGAGGTCACGGAGGCCGAGATCAAGGAGTATTACGAGCAGAATAAGGCCCAATTCCGGACCCTCAATCTGCCCTCGGACAAGACCCAAGAGGAAAAACCGCCGAGCGAGGATGCCGCGCCTCAGACCGACGAGGCCAAGCCCACCGAATCGCCCAAGCCCGATGGGGAAAAACCGGCCGAGCCGAAGTCGCCGCAGTCTTCGCGCGATCAGCGCGCTGCGACCATACGCCTGGTCAGCGCCACGACCGTCGACGATGAGAAGCCGGCCGAGCCGGCGACGCCGGCGGAATCGCAGCCCGAAAAGACCGCGCCGGCCGCCGACGCAAAAGAAGGCCCGTCCGAGAAGCCCGCCGAGGACAAGCCGGCCGAGGGCGAAGCCACCTCGCAGGCCGCGGAAGAGCCGAAATATGAGCCGCTTGACAAAGTCCAAGATACGATTCGCGAGAGTCTCGCCAGCCAAAAGGCCGCCAAACAGATCGACGACATCTTCGAAGAATTAGGCGCCGCCATGCGCCGCTATACCGACGAGCTTGACCGTTACAGCGTTGGCAAAGAAACGGACACGCGAGCCGCGGCACCGGCACCCTTCCCGTTTGCCGCGCTGGCCAAATCCAAGGGGGTCGAAGCCAAGGAACTCCCCCTGGTGACGGCCGCCGAAGCCAGCGCCGAAGACATCGGCCGGGTAGCGTTCGCGGCCGGCGGTGCACAAGCCATTCGCTCGTTCGCGGACTTTGCCTACTCCGACACCCTACGCACGTACCAGCCGAACATCCTGGCGGACAACGAAGGAAACTCGTACCTGTTTTGGAAAACGGAAGAAGAAGCCGCCTATGTGCCCAAGTTCGAGAAGATTCGCGAGCGCGTGCTCAGCGCCTGGAAACTGGTCGAGGCCCGAAATCCGGCCCGCAAACGGGCCGAAGAATATGCGGCCCAAGCTCGGGCGGCCGACAAGCCGCTGGCCGAGTTTTTCTCCACCCAGGCAAACCTGAAGGTCACCGATACCAACTCGTTTAGTTGGCTGACCATGGGCAACGTGCCGTTTGATCCTAACGCACAGCTGCGGATCAGCGACGTCGACGGAGTGGATCGCGTGGGCCAGGAATTCATGGAAGCCGTATTCGAACTTTCGCCGGGCGGAGTCGGCGTGGCCATGAACCATCCGCAGGACACGGTTTACGTCGTGCGCCTGATCGAATATGCCCGGTCGTTGGACGAGTTGCGGGAGGATTTCGCGTCGGAGCGTCAGAACCGGTATCTGGCGGTGGCGGATCCGGAGCGGCGAAGCACCTATCTGGCCTGGCTGGCCGATCTGAACCGGGACGCCGGCGTGCACTGGCTGCGCAAGCCCGACGCGACGGTGGGCCGCCGCTTTGCGGCCGACGACGCCCCGCCGGACGACATGGACGATTGATCGCCCGGTGCCGGCGATGCGCCGCTAGCGGCGCGGCTTGAACATGACGATGCCCAAGGGAGGCAGCGTCAAGGGAATCGAGAATGGGCGGCCATCCCAGGGCAGGGCTTCGGCCATGCGGCCCGGCCCATTGCCCAGGTCGCTGCCGCCGTAGTAAGCCGAGTCGCTGTTGCTGATCTCTTCATACCAGCACATTTCTGGCACACCCAGTCGGTGCATCGTGCGTGGCACCGGCGTGAAGTTGCAGGCGACGACGATGAAGTCTTGCGGATTTTTGGCCCGCCGCACGAAGGCCAGGGTGCTTTGTTCGTAATTGTGGCAGTCGATCCACTCGAACCCCTGGTATTCGAAGTCGACCTCGTGCAGGGCCGGCTCGCGGCGATACAGCCGGTTCAGATCGGACACATATTTCTGCAAACCCTGGTGCGACGCCCACTGCAAGAGATCCCATTGCAGGCTCGTGTCGTGATTCCATTCGTTCCACTGCCCGAAATCGCAACCCATGAACAGCAGTTTCTTGCCGGGGTGGCCAAACATGTAGCCAAAGAGCAGCCGCAGATTGGCGAATTTCTGCCACAGGTCGCCGGGCACCTGGTCCAGGAGCGAGCCTTTGCCGTGTACGACTTCATCGTGCGAAAAAGGCAGCACGAAGTTTTCGGTGAAGGCATAGATCAGGCTGAAGGTGAGCTCGTCGTGATGATATTTGCGATGCACCGCTTCGTGGCGGATATAGCGGAGAGTGTCGTTCATCCAGCCCATGTTCCACTTCAGGCTGAAGCCCAACCCGCCCAAGTACGTCGGCCGCGAGACGCCCGTCCAGGCCGTCGATTCTTCGGCGATCGTCAGCACTCCTGGATACTGCAGGTGGGCTTGTTCGTTGAATTCCTTCAAGAACGAGATGGCGCTCAAGTTTTCGCGGCCGCCGAATTCGTTGGGAATCCATTGTTCGGGGCCACGGCTGTAGTCGAGATAGATCATCGAAGCCACGGCATCGACGCGCAACCCGTCGATGTGATACTTGTCGAGCCAGAACAGCCCGTTGGCGATGAGAAAGTTGCGGACTTCGTTGCGGCCATAGTTGAAAATCAACGTCCCCCAGTCGGGATGCTCGCCTTGCCTTGGGTCGGCGTGCTCGTAGAGATGCGTGCCGTCGAACATCCGCAGGCCGTGCGCGTCGCGCGGGAAATGGGCCGGCACCCAGTCCAGCAGCACGCCAATGCCGTTCTGGTGGCAATGATCGACAAAATACATGAAATCTTCTGGGCTGCCGTAGCGGCTGGTGACGGCGTAGTAGCCAACCGTCTGATAGCCCCAACTGCCCGAAAAGGGATGCTCGCTGACCGGCATCAGCTCCAAATGGGTGTAGCCCATTTGCTGGCAGTAGTCGACCAACTGGTGGGCCAAATCGCGATAGTCGAGCCAGCGGCTGGGATCGTCGCCCGGCCGCTTCCAGCTTCCCAGGTGGACTTCGTAGATCGACAGCGGCGCGTCGAGCCCATTGAATCGCTGGCGGTTAGCCATCCATTCGGTGTCGCTCCACTTGAAGCTGTCCAGATCGGCCACCCGCGACGCGGTCCGCGGCGGGATTTCGGCGGCAAAGCCGTACGGGTCCGATTTGTCGACCACCTGGTCGCGATGGCGGACCTGGTATTTGTAGATCGTGCCGGCGGTCAGGCCGGGAATGAACAATTCCCAGATGCCGCTGGGAATGAGTTTTCGCATCGGGTGCCGGCGGGCGTTCCAGTCGTTGAATTCGCCGATAATGCTCACGCCGGAGGCGTTGGGAGCCCAGACGGCGAAGTTCACGCCGTCGATCCCGTCCACGGTCCGCAACTGCGCGCCCAGTTTGCGATAACTGGTCCAGTGCCGGCCTTCGGACAGCAAGTGCAAGTCAAAATCGCTCAACAGCGGCGGAAAGGCGTAAGGATCGTGCATCGTCGTTTCCGTCCCGCGCTGGTCGGTGACCCGCAACTGGTAGCGGTAATTCGGGGTGTTCGGGGTCAGGGGACAAATCGCCTCGTACAATCCGGCCGGGTGGATGCGCCGCATGGGTTGCGGCCGGCGATCCTGCGCGTCGATAACCAAGGCTTGGGCCGAACCCGGCAAAAAAGCCCGCACGGCGATCGCGGGGCGTCCGGCGGCCACGATTTCATGGGGGCCTAACACTTCAAACGGGTTTTCGTGGCGCCCGTCCAGCAAGGGGCCAATTTGCTCCAACTCCACCGTGGTCCGCGTCGTCATGGATGATACCTTCTCAATTGTCGAGTCTGGATCGGGGCAAGTCCAGCGAGAAAACCCCTGAGATTCATGCTCCCGACCCAGGCAAACGTCGTGTCCAAAGGCCTATCGGAGCCAGGGAAGCGGCAGCAACCGCGTACCGCATTGGGCACTCCACAGCCCCAACCAACGCAGACGGTCATCCCACCAGCGCTGGCAAGCCACCCATTTGCGTTTCCATCGGCCGCCGCGCCAACCCCTTCGATGGGCCGAAGGGGCCTCGAGTACCGCGGGCTTCGACGCGGCTTCGGCCGCAAGATGCGGCAAATCGAATCGCCAAGTGCGGCATTCCAACTGGTGGTACACCAAGGCCCGGTCCACCCGTTGCCACAGATCGCGATTCTTCACCGGCACCATCGCACCGTAATGCTCCCACTGCCAACCGTTGGATCGCCACTCCTCGAGTCCATACGCCAGGCCGCGATTGACGTACTTGCTGGGGGTGACCAGCGTGACTCGTGACGGCTGCGCAAGCGCCTCGAGCCCACGCACCACCGCCAACAGCTCCAGCCGCTCGCCGTAAGCATCCGGCTCGGCGTCGGCGGCCTCAAACTGCTCCGAGCCATCGATCGACTGCAGAACAAACCTCCACCGACCTCGCGGACTTTTCCGGCACGACTCGGAAAACAGCAAGTAGTGGGGAGTGGCTACTCTCATAGGGGAGGATCAGGATTTTCTACTTAAGAGCCAAGCCGTTATGAGCGACGACCGCGGACCGATGGAACGATATTCCGCTGGAGTGCTTTCACTTATCGGCAGCCACCGCGCAGTTTCTCCAATTTCCCTAATCGGGAAACCGAATTGCCGTTGCGGCAACCATGCGTATGCCGGGCGTAGCGAGTTTTCGTGCGCGCGTCTTGCGGCCGCGCCGTCAAAAGCCGTTCAAACGGCACTGCGCAACGTGACCACGCTGGGCCTGGCGGCGGCCAACTCGCGTAGCAGCCGGTGCCAGTTCGGCAACGAACCGGGCGTGAGGCGGCCCAGCACGCGCGGCGTCCGCGCGCCGGTAATCGCCGTGGCGTTGGCGGGCGTCTGATCCAGGTGCAGCAGCCCCAACACGGCCAATCCGGCCGCCCGCAGGGTGCCCGGAGTAAAGCCGAGTTGGTCGATCTCGACGACCCGCAAGTCCGGCAAGTGCACGCCCAGCCCGGCCAGCGGGATTGGAGATTTTCGATGATCGCAGATGATCAGTTCGTCGACTCGCGGCAGGGGCGGAAAATGCGTCGCCAGGCCTCGCGCAATATCCGCCGCGAGAGTATCGGCGGAAGGCGTGCTGCCGGACTCGACCTCGACTTGGCAATGCAAAACGCGCGCGGCGGCGGACGCGTCGCGTGAGGCAGGCAGATAGGTAAGCCGCAGCGAACGGCCGACTTGAAGAAGCGCGCGGTTTTTCTGCATGTCGTGCAGCAGAATCCAGTGCGGAATCGGCGACAGCGGCCGCCCCAGGCCGTCTTGAGCCAGGTCGCGAGCCGCAAACGCGTCGAGCACATTCAGCCCGCTCAGCTCCGCCAGCCGAGCCGCGTCGCACAGCCCAACGTAGCCGATCAGGCCTAGCGCGTGGCGCCACAACCCCGGATCGTCAACGGCCACGGCCAAGATGCGATCCCAGACCGGCGCGATTTGGGCCGCAAACTCGTCGAGCAAGATGGCCTGGCATTCGGCTAATTGGGCCGCCAGCAGGGCCGCGTCGGTCGGCGATCGGTGGCGGCCTCGTCGCAAATGCGCAAAGAGCCGCGTGAGCTCTGAGGGAACCACCGAGGTCCGGTCGGCCATGACCTGCGCTCGGCTCGACAGCGCAGTGCCTTCGCTTGCCAACAGCGCAGCGTGCAATCGCCGGCAACCCGAGCTGACTGCCAGCCCGATCGTCCAGCGTCTGCGATGCGCAAGCGCACGCAGCCGATCGAAAAGCTGCACTTCGACCATCGGCGTTTGCCAATTCCGCTTGGAAGCATGGAGATACGAGCGGGCAGCCCGGCCCGGCAGCATCGCGCGCTCTTGAATAGCACGTGCAACTGCCGGACCGACTCCCTGAACCAACTTCCACGACCAGTGGCTTAGGCCACGAGCCGCATTTGGGTGACTTCACCGGTGATGCCGGTCAGGAACTCCTCGAAAATGCGCAGATCCAAGGCCGAGGCGGAATCGCTCTCCGGATGGAACTGGGTGCCGATGGCGAACCAATCGGTCGTGCTTTCGATGGCCTCGACCACGCCGTCAGGGCAGCGGGCCGTGACCCGAAAGCCCGGCGCGACGTCGTCGACGGCCATGTGGTGCACGCTGTTGACGCGAATTTCGCCGTCGCCATAGACGCGCTCCATCAGCGAGCCGGGCACGACTTCCAATCCGTGCCGATGCGCCGGGTCGAGCGGGTCCTTATGAGGCAGCGCTTTGGGCAAATCTTCGGGAATGTGCAACAGCAGCGTGCCGCCCTGCGCGATATTGAGCAGTTGCATGCCGACGCCAATGCCGAAGATGGGCAATTGTCGCTTGGCGATCATGCGAATCAGGCGGCGGTCGAATTCTTCGCGTCGTTCGTCCAGCGACCGCACGCTCGGATGGAGCATGTAGCCGTCGCGGCGTGGATCCAAGTCGGCCCCGCCGACCAGCACCATGCCGTCGAGCAAATCGAGCAGCCGCGCCAGATCGGCGTCCTGCTCGACCGGCGGCAGAATCACGGGGATTCCGCCAGCCTCCACAATCGAGTCGTAATACCCGGCACAAACAAAGCTAAATGCCGGAGCATCCTTTTTCGCGGCACGAAAGTCAGCATTCAACCCAATCAACGGTTTCGATCGCATAACTGGCACTCCTTTGTAAGCGACATGATCCTTTGTCGCGGTCTGAAAGGGGGCAAAATCACCCGAGGCGTCTCTAGCGCAGGTCGCAAGACGCAGCCAGACTGGGCAGAAAGCTCGCCGGGCACGAAACACCGTGCGGGGCGGGCGGGTCAAACACACGGCAGAGAAACGAGAGCCTGAGGCATCGTCCCTGATGCAGTCTGCCTGAAAGAACTGCCGAATCGTTGGTCCCGTCCTGGGCACAACGCCGGAGCATTTTCCCTAATGGTTTGGCCTCGAATCTCCTCTACGGCTTTTGCCGCGTGCCCCGCAGGGAATGCAAGTCGAGGGGGAGTTTATTCCTTGTCGCCGGATTTACAATGGTGTCGCAGCATTTTGGATGTGACGATTTTCGCTAGCACAAGATGATGTTCTTGACCCGCCCGAAGCCGCGGCCCGGCATGGCGGGCTTTTCGGCTTTACCATCCGTCCACCGACCCCTAAGCTGGCTCATGATCGCCCTCTAGGAACCAGGCCCTCAGCCGATGAAATACCAGAACGTTTGCATCGAAGCCCTGGGCTACACGCTGCCGGAGGCCATCCTGACTTCCGAAGAGTTGGAAGCCCGCTTGGAACCGCTTTACCGCCGGCTGCGCCTGCCGCAGGGGCGGCTGGAGCTCATCACAGGCATTCGCCAGCGCCGGTTTTGGGATCGGGGCACGCTGCCGAGCGAAAAAAGCGTGGACAGCGCGGCCGCGGCGCTCGGTGTGGCCGGCATCGACAAACGCCACGTCGGCGCGCTGGTGCACGCCTCGGTCTGTCGCGATTATCTCGAGCCCGCCACGGCCTGCGGCGTGCACCATCGGCTCGGACTGCCGGCGCAATGTTTGATCTACGACGTCTCGAACGCCTGCCTGGGCATTCTCAATGGCATGGTGCAGTTGGCCAACATGATCGAATTGGGCCAGATTCGCGCCGGCATCGTCGTGGGCACCGAAAGTAGCCGCCAATTGGTCGAAACCACGATCGACGAGCTCAATGCCGATCTGTCGCTCACGCGCGAACAAGTCAAGTTGGCCGTCGCCTCACTGACCATCGGATCCGGCAGCGCCGCGGTGCTGCTGACCGATCGCGCGCTGAGCCGCACGGGCAACCGCTTGTTGGCCGCCACGGCGCGGGCCCACACGGCGGGGCATGAGTTGTGCCAAAGCGGACGCGATGAATCGGTGGCCGGCGACATGCGGCCGCTGATGACCACCGACTCCGAACAACTCATGCACGAGGGCATCGCCATCGGCACGGCCACATTCAACGCCTTCTTGCAGGAAACGGGCTGGTCGCGCGACCAGATCGATAAAACTTTTTGCCACCAGGTCGGCGCCACGCACCGCAAACGCATGCTCGAGTCGCTCGCGCTTGATCCGGCCATCGACTTTGCCACGTTCGAGACGCTCGGCAACACCGGCTCGGTGGCCCTGCCCCTGACCCTGGCCCTGGGCATCGAACAGGGACATCTCAAGCCGAACGAACACGCGGCCCTGCTGGGCATCGGCTCGGGCATCAATTCGCTGATGTTGGCCGTGGATTGGCAATGCAGCCTCGTGGCCGCACACGCTGGATCCGCGTTGGCGCCCCACGAAAAACTCGCGGCGTCCAAGCCGACCACGCTGGCCGTGGCCGCGCGCTAGGCGTCATTCGTCCCGCATCGCTCGGCGCACCAGGTCGCGGTCGAAATAGTTGACCGACATGCCGGCATCGACCACCAGGCTCTGCGCGTTGATGCCGCTGGAGCGTGGGCTCAAGAGAAAGGCCGCCACGGCCGCGACTTCCTCGGTTTGCACGGCGCGCTTGCGGAGCGTGACTTGCTCGGCGTAGAGATACGACTCGACATAGCCGGGAATGCCCGCCGAGGCCGACGTCTTGAGCAAGCCCGGCGCGACGGCATTGAAGCGCACACGGGAAAACTGGCTGAACGATTTGGCCAGAAAAACCAGCGACGATTCGAGCGCCGCCTTGATGGGAGCCATGTAGCCATAATTTTCGCTGGCCATGCGCGTGGTCGAAATCGAAATCGTCACCACCGAGGCCTCGGGGTCCAACAGGTCGCGAAACGCGTTGCACAACGCCACCAGCGAGTAACAAGAGATGTCGACCGAACGCAGAAAGGCCGCCTTGGGCGTCTCGTGAAACGGCTTGATGCCGTCGGCGTATTCCGCCAGTGCGATCGAATGCACCAGGCCGTGAAAAACCTTGTGACCGCGGCCGATCTGCTCGCCGAGCGCGGCAATCTGGGCCTCGTGCTCGACGTCGCAGACGTAGATCTCGGCTTGCGGGTCGAGCAGTTCTGCCACCGCGCGTCGCCGCTCGGCCGAGCGCACGACGTAGACCACGTTGGCTCCGGCGGCCGAGAGCAAGTGCCCGACGTGAAAAGCCACGCTCTTGCGATTGGCGACGCCAAAGACCAGGATCGACTTTCCGGCCAGTTGCAAGAAGTCCATATCGGGTGCCTATCGAGTCGACAACTGGGAAGCGACCACCACGCTCAATCCCTCGGCGCCACGGTGCAAGTGAATTCGAAACGCACGGCGATCTGACCGCCGCACTTGACTTTGGCGGACAAGAACCAGGCTTTCGAGACGCGGTGCATCAGCTCGACATCGATTTCGATTGTCTCGCCGGGCCTGACCATGCGTTTGAAGCGCACGTTGTTCATCCGCGCGGCGACCGGCACGCCGTTGACCATCGGCGGTTCGTACTGCGCCAGCAGAATCGCCCCGGCCTGCATCGCCGCTTCGCACAATAGCACGCCCGGCGTGATGGGAAAATTGGGGTAGTGCCCCGCGAAAAACCACTCGTCGGCGTGAAATGTCTTGCGGCACACGATCCGCTTTTCGTCGCGCGTGACGATTTCATCGACCAGCAAAAACGGCGGCCGGTGCGGGATGGCGGCCTGAATTTCGTCCAAACTCATGACGCCGTCACAATCGGAGTGGTCGAATGGGTTTTCATCAGCCACGAATCGACGTCGTTGGCCACGATCACGCCGTAGTTCATCGCGCCGAGCCAGCCCGACATGATGATGCCCACGCTGCCGGCATGATACAGTCCGGCGACCTGCTGGGGAATCGCGCGGCTGACGGCCAGCCCTTCGAATTTAGTGCCGAAGCTGGCCCCATCGAGATGTTTCGTGTAATGGCGAAAGGTCAACGGCGTCGACGCCTCGGCGTGATCCAGCCGGGCGCGGATGTCCGGAATGTATTTGGCCAACGCGTCCAGAGTGGTCTCGACCAGGTCCTGCTTGCTCGCCGCATACTCCTCGGCCGACAAATCGCCCCAGTCCTGATAGCGGGCGTTGGTGCTCGACACGATCAGGCAGCGATGGCTTCCCGGCCGGGTGCGCGGGTAATAGAAGGAGTAGGTCCGGCTGGTGACATCGCGGCTCAAGAGCGATTCGGTGCGAAACAAGGGCGCGGTGGAGCTGAACAACAGATCGCCAAGACTTTCGTCCAGTTCCTCGCCCGCCTTGAGCGCCATGTAGACCTGGCAACTGGAGTTGTTCAGCCGGACCGCCTCGGCGTCGTCGCGAAACTTGGGGTCGAAATGTTCCTTGCCGACCAGGTGAAAGATCGTCGCCTTCAAATTGGCGTTGGAGACGACCGCGCCTGAGGCAATTTCTCGGTCGTTGACCTGCACGCCCGCGACGCGACCGCCGCGGACCAGAATTTTTTGCACGTCGCAGCGGATCCGCACGTCGACGCCATTGCGTATCATTTCTTCGTGCATCAGCTTGATCAGCCGGTCGGTGCCCCCCTGGAAGGTAAACACCCCCTTGGACATGAAATTCGAAAACACGATTCCATAACTGATCGCCGGATCTTCGAGCGTCGAGCCGTTGGCATAAGTGATCGGTTCCATCAGCAGCCGGATCACGTCTTCGCGCCCCGGAAAAAACCGCTCGAACAGTTCGCCGACCGTGGTCGACTGGTCGTCGTAAAAGTTCATGCCGCGGGCGGCGTCGAAGAACGCGTGCACGCAGGCGGCGGGCACGCAGAATCGTTCGATCAACAGCCGCGTAAAATCCTCGCGATGGAACGACGTGGTCAGCGAGAACATCGGGTTGTCGAAGCGGATGTTCTTTAATTGCACGATCGAGTCGGCGATCTCCTGGGTCCAGTAGCGGCGGCAGCTTTTGGCCATGCCCACCGGAAACCCGTGCAGCGAGATGTCGAAGATATGCCCGCCCGGCCGCTTGAACCAGGTGGCCATGCCGCCCAACTTATAGTGCTGCTCCAAAAGCAGCACCGATTGTCCGCTGCGGGCCAGCGTGTTGGCCGCCGTCAATCCGGCCAGGCCGCTGCCGATGACGATGCAGTCGTAGCGGTCTTGCACGCCTTGGAGAAAATCTTTGGGCATAGTCGGACCGCGTGCCTCGGCTAGGATTCGGCGTCGCGCTGGTTCGGCATGGTTCCCGGGTCGTCGCGGCGCGTCTTGAGCAGATGCCGGTTGGCCATGGCGATGCCGCTGAACATCGCGCCGATAATGCCGACGAATCCTTGATCGGTGCCGCAGATGAACAGGTTTTTCAAGTGCGTGGTGCCGCTCCATCTTTTTTCCGGAGCGCCGTACACGGCCCCGTTCTCATGGCCCGTGAAGCGCTGGATCGTCGTGGGCGTAAACGTGTCGGACGCAATCGCGCGCGGGCGGAAGTCGGGCATGAAGCGTACCGCGGAGGCGACCATCTTGTCGTACCAGGTGCGTTTGGCCGTTTGGTATTCCTCGGGCGATAAATCTTTCCAACGCTCGAAATTCGCCAACGCCGTCACGCGCACCAGGCC
>JBGQKM010000165.1:0-13609 GCA_041499515.1 Planctomycetia bacterium
AGGTCCCACGGGGGCTTGTCCATATGTCCCATTGCCATCGTAGTCGGTTGCAAGAAGTGTCCGGCATTCGCGCTGTGCCCTTTGAAAGGCGTTATCGGCGATTACAAGAAGCCGGAAAACATGCCAAAGAAGTAGCCAGGCGCTCGCTTGTGCGCCGCCAAATTGAACCGCCGCGACACTCCCCCGACGCCGCCACTTTGGAACGCCGTCAACAAGGCACCGCCTTCAGCGCCGGCGAATGAAGGCCGTGCGTCAGAAATACGTTGGATTAACGAAGCGACCACCGGAACGAATTCAGCGGCTCCGGCAGGCCACCTTGTTCGTGTCGTCAATCGCCAGAGTTCCCGACGCGCGACCGATGTCTCAAAAACAGGGTCGTTTGATGCGATTCCTCAGAACCGCGACTGCCTGACGACTTGATGAGACAGATTTACCGGAAGGGTTCCCGGCTTGAGGCGGTACGGCGAGCGAGCGAAGGCGCGAACGGAGTCCCGGAGAGAGCTGGCGGTCGAGGCAATAACGGGCTCGTCGGACGCGCTGGGCGTCGAATCGCTGGAGCAGTTCATCTCCGAGCAATCCGTGCATGGAGAACGGCTGGTGTCACTCGATGCGAATTCGGCCGGCTCCGTCGTGGAATTGCTTTCGCCCGTCCTGAACATTTACGTCAACAATGCGCGGCACCAGGGGCCGGAATGCGGTGCGACCGCATGTTGATGGCGCAATCGGGCCGGATTGAACGGCGGCCCGACCTGCGGCGATCACTCACTCCCCGACCACCACTACGACGAACGATCCGGGCACGTAGCGGCGGCGGCCCAAGGGTGCGGCCTTCCCGGCATCCCCAGCGGGCGGCTCGGGCGTGGCGGCCGAGAGGTAGAGGCGGTGGGACTTGGGGTCCAGCGCGATCGTCTTGGCGCTGACCTGCGTTTTGATTGTCTTGGCGACTTCGTACTTGCCGGCCGAGACCTCGCGGACGACGGCCAGGGTACCATTGCCGCCGCTCGGGACGAAGATCAGGCCGGTGGAGGTGTCGCGGGCGCAGCCGTCGGGGCCAGGGCCGATGGGGAGCGTCTGGACGACTTTGCCGCTGTCGGCGTCGGCGATGATGAGCAACTTGTTGTTGCAGGTGCTAAAGAGTTTTCGTGACTTCGGGTCAAAACCCAGACCGGTGGGCGCTTTGCCGGGGGCCAGGGAGAACTTGTTCAGGACCTTCATCGTCTTGGCGTCGAACTGAAGAATCTCGCTCGTATCCTCCAGATTCACCCAGACGTGGCCCTTGTCGTCGGAGACCGCCAGCTCGGGGGCGCCGCCGGCGGAAAGGGTGGCGACGGCCGTCATGGCGGCGGGGTCGATCGCCGTGATGTCGTTGGTGCCGTGGTTGAAAGACAGGATGCGATTGCTGACTGGCTCGAAATAAATGATGTCGGGCCTGCCGTGGGCCTTGACCTTTCCGAGCGTCTTGAGCGTCTTGAGGTCGAAAACCGTGACGGTGGAGTCGCCGCCATTGCTGGTGAACCCGCGATTCAGTGTTGGGACGAAGGCGATTCCGTGGACGCCAGGGGTGTCGGCGATCTCGCCCACGACCTTCTCGGTGTCGAGGTCGACGACGACAACGCGGTTGCCACGCGCAACGTAGAGCATTCGGTTCGCGGCGTCCACTTCAAGGAAGTCCCATCCCCCTTCACCGCCGATCTTGATCGTACGGACCGGTTCGTAGCGGGCGGCGGCGTCCTGCGCCTCGACATTCTGGGTCAGAACGAACGTCAGTGCTGCAAAGAGGGCGAACGAAAGTCGTGCCATCGGAGTGGTCTCCTTCAGTGGTTCGATGGTTGAAGTTACTCGCACCGAACCGCGCGTACGCGGGCGAATTCAGGTCGGGATGCCAGCAAGCCGGGCAGTCGTGACCCACAAACGCCAGCGACATAGGCGCCGAACGAAAAAACCCAGTTGCCCGCCTAACTCTCAACGGGCCTGCACACAGGTTAACGATTCCCGAACGGAAACGCCATAAGCCCCGATCGCCGGCAGTGTCTTAAATGTGTGTTGCTGGGAGGCGGCGGTAGCGTCCGTCAAGATGCGCACATTGGTTTTTGGCATTTCCTGGTCTGGTAGGGCCAGCGGCCCGCGAGACCTTTCCCAGGTCTCGCGCGGCCGCAGCGCTTAACTGACGCGCCGCAGTTGACACGTCGGAGCCTTGTGCGCACCTTGTGCGCGCTTTGTGCGCAAAAGAGACTAAATTAGACAACTTTGGCAGGAATTCAGCGGACCGAACAGGCGCACAAAAAAGCCAGAAAGCCCAATGAAAAAAGGCTTTCTGGCGTCTTTGTCACAGCGCAAAAATAATCCGAGCCCCCGATATCATATCGGGGGCTCGGAGTGGGTGGTGAGCTTCACTGCTCTTTATATTCTCAAGGTTTTTTCATACGCACTTCGGTCTCGTTAGGCAGCCATGGCTTTGCGCTTGCGTGCTCGCCAGGCTGTGCTCAGCAGACCAACTACGCCCAAGCCCAAGAGCGTCATGGACGACGGCTCGGGGACTACCAGGTTCGCGACGATCGAGCCGGTATAACTAATAACCTCGAACAGGAACGGTCCGGGTCCGCCGTTGTCGTCGATGATCAATCCGGTGGTCGAATTGAACGGAATGGTCAATACCCCACCAGCCGTCAGCGAGCCCGCGGTCGCATTCGGCAGCCATTGAGGAACCAAGGGAACCATGTCGGAAACACCAAGATTGTTGGTGATCCCGGCAGCACTGGCGGTATTGTTGTCAAGAGCATTGATGTTCTGAAACGCCGTAACGGTTGTTGCCCCGTAAGACGCGGTTTGACCCACCACGGAGAAACTGCCCGTATTGCCGGGGCCAGACAACGTCATGGCCGAGGGCACATTTCCCGCAGCGAACATCGGAATAGGCCCGGTGCCAAAGGGCGTAGCAGCCCCGAGGCCATAGTACGTGCCTTGGGCTGGCGTGCCGAAGTCAATCGTCATGTCATTGAACATCGCCACCGTAGCGCCAAGTATCGCAAACGATATCAAGCCAAAATTACCCGGCACCGGCGGACCATTCACCGGCCATCCTGGCTGTATAGCAGGCGGCACAGCAGTTGTCGGCGGATCGCTCGTGCCAGTATGGCTCGGGAAGTAGACGCCCGTGGTGTCCGGGACGATCGACGAACCCGAATTGAGCGTGAGCATGCCGCCGCCAACCGTGGCATTGATCGTGCCGCTCACGAACGCCGAGTCCGACTTGTGGTCCGGCGTATCCAGGAGTTGCTGTCCATCACCAAACGAGTTCGAAGGGCTGAACGCAAGAGGCGTCGTGCCAATCAAATTGCCGGTAGGCCAATCCACCAACGTAACGTTCAGCTTGATACTACTCAGGGCGTGATTGATCACATAGGTATCCGCGATCACACGAGGCGCGGTGGCGGCCAAGAAGAGCGCTGCAATGACAGCAGCGAGCGCCACCTTTCTGCGATCTAGACGCCGATCGCAAGGCGTTGAACCACCCGTTTTCAATAAACGCATTAGCAGTCTCCTTAGAAGAAACAGTGAAGTTACCCAGTTGCCTGGCCACACAGCGAGGCATTAACTTCCCGAATATAGTCACAACCCCACCGCCTTGCAAGTTTCCGGACCGGAATTTTTTAATTTTTCTGAATACATGCCATCCGACACCCCCGGTAACGCAACCCGCAGCCCTTGAATGGCTTACCCATATTGGGGGTGCCGACGCCTTGGGTTGGCAAAAGACGCATTTTTCGCGTTCGGAGGCCAAGGCTCGGCCGGTTCTGCTGGCATCGGACCGGTCGGGAACGACTCCCCGACCATGCCCATTCCGCCCGCCGGTGATCCGCCAGCCGGCGTAAACCTAGGCGATTTTGGCAAGAACTTCCTGCGCCGCCGAAATCGTCGCCTCGATGTCGTGCTCGCCGTGGGCGGTCGAGACGAACAGCGCCTCGAACTGGCTGCACGGCATGTAAATGCCCCGCTCCACCAGCCCCCAGAAGTAACGCGAAAAGCGCGCGGTGTCCGAGCGGCTGGCCACCGTCCAATCGGTGACCGGGTCGGCGTTAAAGAATAGCGTCATCATGCTCCCCACGCGGGCCAGCGTGTGCGGAATCCCTGCGGCGGCCGCCGCGGCGTCGAGCCCTTGCGCCAGCCGCGCGCTGAGCCATTCGAGTTGGGCGTACGGCGCCTCGTCGCGCAACACGCCCAGCGTGGCGATTCCGGCCGCCGTGGCCAGCGGATTGCCGCTCAACGTGCCAGCTTGAAACACTTTTCCCTGCGGCAAAACGTGATCCATGATCGCCGCCCGGCCGCCATACGCGCCGACCGGCAAGCCGCCCCCTACGATCTTGCCCAAGGTCGTCAGATCCGGCGCGATGCCCAAGAGCGTCTGCGCGCCGCCATAGGCCACGCGAAAGCCGGTCATCACTTCGTCGCAAATCAATAGCGCACCGTGTTTTTGCGTCAGCGTTTCCAACGCTCGCAAGAACGGCTGGCTCGGCACGACGCAACCCATGTTGCCCACCACCGGCTCGAAAATCACGCCGGCGATCCGCTTTCCATGCTCGGCAAACGCGCGCTCCAGGCCAGCCGGATCGTTGTACGCCAGCACCAAGGTGTCCTGGCTCGTGCCGGCCGTGACCCCCGGCGAATTGGGCACGCCAAGGGTCGCCGCCGAACTGCCGGCCGCCACCAATAGGCTATCCACGTGGCCGTGATAGTTGCCCGCGAATTTCACGATCACGTCGCGACCCGTATAGCCGCGCGCCAGCCGGATGGCGCTCATCGTGGCTTCGGTGCCGGAATTGACCAGGCGAACTTTTTCGATCGAAGGGACAGCCGCGATCAGCATTTCGGCCAGTTCGCTTTCGGCTTCGGTCGGCGTGCCAAAACTCGTGCCCCGCGCCGCAGCCTGCTGGACCGCCACCCGCACCCGCGGATGGTTGTGTCCCAGAATCAAGGGGCCCCAGGAGCCCACGTAGTCGATGTAGCGGTTGCCGTCGATGTCGAACAGGTACGGCCCTTCGCCCCGCTCGAAAAAAATCGGCTCGCCCCCCACGCCGCCAAAAGCCCGGGCCGGGCTGTTGACGCCACCGGGCATCAGCCGCTTGGCGCGGGCAAACGCCGCGTGGCTGCGCTGGAGACGCTGCGAAAGATCGACGCACGGCTCGGTCGGGTTTGGCGTTTTCATAGGCTCGCGTCAGCCCACGGGCGGCTCATTGGGTCAGCCAGCGGGCGGCCTGCTTGGCCCAATAGGTCAACAGGATGCCGGCGCCGGCTCGGCGCATCGCCAACAACGATTCCAGGGCCACAGCCCGTTCGTCGATCCAACCGCGCTCGGCCGCGGCTTTGACCATGCTGAACTCGCCCGAAACATTGTAAGCCGCCAGCGGCACGCCCGGATAATGGTCGTGCACGCTGCGCAGGATGTCGAGATAGGCCAGGGCCGGTTTGACCATGATCATGTCGGCGCCTTCGGCCAGATCGAGCTCGACTTCGCGCAGCGCCTGGCCCGGATCGGCCGCCGGGTCCATCTGATAGCCGCGTCGGTCGCCGAACTGGGGCGTGCTCTCGGCCGCCTCGCGAAAAGGGCCATAAAAGGCGCTGGCATATTTCGCCGCGTAGCTCAGGATCGGCAGGTGCGAAAAACCGTGGCCATCCAGCCGCTGGCGAATCGCCCCGACCATGCCGTCGATCATGCCGCTGGGCGCCACGATGTCGGCCCCGGCTCGGGCATGGCTAAGGGCTTGCTCGCCGAGCAATTCCAGCGTGGCGTCGTTGTCGACGTCGTTGCGGCCGGTGCGGTCGGTGAGCGCTCCGCAATGGCCGTGGTCGGTATACTCGCAAAAACAGACGTCCGTGATCACCAGCACCTCGGGCGCCGCCAGTTTGGCCGCGCCGATGGCCTGCTGCACGACGCCCGAATCGTGGCTCGCGTGGCTGCCCAACGCGTCTTTCGTCTCGGGAATGCCGAACAGAATCACGCCGCCGAGCCCCAGCTCGCGCACTTCCTCGACTTCCGCGGCCACCTGGTCGCAAGAGATCTGAAAATGCCCGGGCATCGAACCGATCGGCCGGCGCACGTTGCGACCCCCGCGCACGAACAGCGGCAAAACGAGATCGGCCGGCGAGAGCCGCGTCGTCTCAACCAGGCGGCGGACGGCCGGATGGTATCGCAGCCGGCGCAAACGCGTGGTCGGAAAGGAGCCAGGGACGGGTTTTTTGGGCGGCATCATATACGTTTCTTTATAACCCAAACCCCCGGCCGCCGAAACCGCCGGAAAGTTGGGCAGTGGGGGCCATTCATCCAGTTTCAAGCCGCGAAACACCGGCCCGAAGCTCAGAGCGGGCGAGGATCCGAATTCCGTCGCTGGCGCGTCGCGTTAGCGAGCCTATCGCTTTGCTCGTTCTTACCTGGCCAGGCGAGGGAGTGCCGGAAATGGCCCCCAAGGGATTCTCCCAGATTATTTGTCAAAAGTGCTAGGCGCCACCCTTTGGCACGAGTACACTAACGCCCGGTTAATGCCTCGTTGGACACCTTCAGGAGTACGCTAATGTCGGTCAGCAACAATCGATTCAAGGCGCTTCTATTCAGGGCGCTTTCGTTGACCGCGCTCTGCGCACTTCTTTTGTCCGCGACTTCTGCGCGGGCTGCCACGATAACTTCTTCGACGACAATCCCTGCCAGTGACGGCGCCGGTGGCCCCAATCATGGTAATCTGCCGATAACCGCAAATTTTGCTCTTCCCCAGTTCAGCCCCGCGCTCGGCACGCTGACCGGCGTGAACATCGAGTTCGACGTTCAATACCAGGGCGAAGTTGACATTTTCAATTTCTCGGGCGGGCCACAGACGTTCACCAACGCGTTTTCGACGGCGGTGCCAATCAACATCACCGCGCCATCGCCCGGCGGTCCTTCCTTGCCGGTTTCCTTTGCCGTGGCTAGTGGCAACCTCTTGAGCAGCCCGGCACTCAACGAGTTCCCTGGTCCAATCAATAATACCTCTTTGTTTCTTACTCCCCTGTTGGCCAACTTCGGTCCATACGAAGGGTTGGGAAACGCCAATTTCTCGGTATCGTACGGCGCAGGCACATTCGGCGGCACGACCGGAGCGCCGGGTGGCACCGTTTTTTTTGGCGGTGACGCCAATTCATCCGGCACGGCGATGATCACCTACACCTACAACCCCGTGCCAGAACCTTCGAGCCTTTTGCTTTTGGGAATGGGCGTCTCGGGGCTCCTCTTAGCGGCCGCTCGCCGCCGCCGTGCTTGATCGCCCCTGGGGCGCGCCACGCAACAGAATCAAAACCCTCGGCACCATCGGCCGAGGGTTATTTGTTTGCATACTCATCAATCGGCCGGCCGATTCTATTCGGCGGCGGCCTGGGGCTCGGAGTCTTTCAGGGCATTTCGGGCCTGACCCACCAGTTCGGCGGCCCAGGACTTTTCGCCGTAGAGTTCGAGGATGCCTTGATAGATCTTTCGCGCGGCCGGGGGATCGACGGCGGCCAGTTCGGCGGCCTTTGCCAGCCGAGCGGCCAGCAGTTTGCGCCCCTCGGCAACGTATCGATCGATTTGCATTTGCAAGATCTTGTGCTGTTTGCGTGCCAAGGTCACATAGTGCCGCGTGGTTTCTGAACCGGCCTGGCCGTCGTCGTAAACGTCGATCAGGGCCCGGAATTTTTCCAGCGCCAGTTCGGGATTGATCAGGACGTAGCGCTTGGCCTCGGTATACACGCGCTGTAGCGGATGCGATTGCTTCAATTCGTCTTGCATGGCGCGCAGTTTTTCGCCCAGCGGATCTTGCGGATAGCCGGCCAGAAATGCGTCCATCTTGGGCTGGGCCGCCTTCAGGCTTTCGACGTCGCCGTCGTCCGTGGCCACGGTGATCTGCCGATACAACTCATCGGCGCTCGGCGGCCGCATCAGATACCAGCCGCCGGCCACCAAGGACAACACGCCCGCAGCCAACGCCAGCGTTTGCGGCTCGAACAAGCCCAACAGCAGCTCGCGAAAACCGCGCGCGCGTTCGTGGCGCTGCGGCTCGACCTTGATAAAGCGTCCGGCCGCGGTATCGCCAATTTCGGCCGGCGGTTCGGCAGACTTTTCAGCCGGGGGGACAACCGCCATAGTCGCTTCGGTGGCGTGCACTCTCGGCGCCGACGTGGGTCCGGTGCGCGCCAGTTCGGCCAGTTCGCTCGGCGAAAGCGTCGCGGCCAATGGCGAGTCGCCTGCCACGCCCGTGTCGACCGATTCGCCGGCCGAAACCACGAAATCGTCGTCGTGCCGGCTCATGGAGATCGATAGACCCCGCTCCATGGCCTCCAGACTGCGCGACAGGATCAGCGCGTTGGCGAAACGCCGGTGCGGATCTTTGTTCAGCAATTGGTGGATGATACGAGCCAGTTCGTCCGGCGTCTGCGGCGCGAAGTGCGAAAGCGGCTCGGGTTCGGCATAGCGCTGCAGTTGCAGCATCTCGACCAACGACTTGGCCCGAAACGGCGGCCGGCCGGCCAGCAGCGCGTAAAGCACGCCCCCCAGGCTGTATTGATCGCAACGGTCGGTCACCGGTCGGCCGTCGGCCTGTTCGGGAGCCATGTACTCGGCCGTTCCCAGCACGCCGCCCTCGGAGGTCATACGCGTGTTGCCGAACAGCCGGGCGATGCCGAAATCGGAGAGCTTGACGTCCCCCTCGGTGGAGAACAGCAGGTTGGCCGGTTTCAGGTCGCGATGGATGACGCCGTGATCGTGGGCGTGTTTCAGAGCCCGGCAGAGCTTGATGGCGATTTGCGTTACCTCGCGCCATTCGAACCTGCGTCCGGCGCGCAGCTCGTCTTCCAGGCTGGTGCCGTCGACCAGTTCCATGGCGTAGAACAAGGTTCCGCTCTGTTCGCCATAGCCGTAGAGCCGCACGATGTTGGGATGGCGGAGTTTTTTGAGCGATTCGATTTCGGCTTCGAAGCGGGCGCGAAAGCCCTCCTCGACGGCCAAGGTCGGCGATAGGACTTTGATCGCGGCCGCTTGCCCCGATTCGGTCTCGACGCCCTCGTAGACCGTCCCCATGCCGCCCTGGCCGAGCTTTTTTCCCAGACGATAAGGGCCGAGTTGCTGGAATTGCATCGTTTGCGCGCTTGAGGGGAGGGGCACGGGCCACGAATACTCAGACGATCCGATCCTCCGGCCGTGCACCGCGGCGCGTCTGGCATGCGCCTGAGTTTCATCGTAACATCGGCCGCGGCAAGGCACCAGCAAGCCGGCCCAACGAGGGCGGGATTACAATCCAGCGGCACGGCCGGTAGATTGTCAACAGTGGGAGAATGCCCGGCCAGCGGCTTTGCGAGGGAGGGAAAAGCGCGTGTCGAACGAATTCGTGGTTTTGCACCGCGGCGAGAATCAGGCGCGCGGCCTGGGCCAGTACGCGATCGACTTTTTGGCCGGCACATTCGGCGACCCGGACGAATGCGTCTTCCAGAAAGTCGCGCAATTCCACCTGGATAGCATCGCCTGCGCAGTTTCCGCGCTGGCCTGCGGCGCCAACGCCCCGCGTGTGCTGCGCCAAGAAGCGCTCGAGTACGCCTGCCAGGATCCCGGGCGGGGAGCCCCGCTGCTTGGTTCGCGCATCAAGGTGATGCCCGAGAAAGCGGTGGTGGCCAATAGTTCGGCGGTGCGCGAGTGGGACGCCAACGGCACGAATTTCGGCTATAACCCGGCGCGCGGCGCCACGCGCGGTGAGTTCGGCCACAACGATTTCTATCCGGTGGCGGTCGCGGCGGCCCAGTTGCGCGGGCTGGACGGCCGGCAGACGCTGCGGGCGATGATCCTGGTGGATGAAATTCGCGGCCGGCTGGCTGAGGTCTTTGCGCTGAAGGACTACAAGATCGACCACGTCGTACACGGCGCGATCAGTTCGGCAGCCACGTATGGCGCCGTGATGGGCGCCACGGCCGAACAAATCGAATCGGCCATCGGACTGGTCGTGGCCCATTATATTCCGTTTCGCGCGATTCGCGCCGGCCGGCAGCTTTCCGACTCGAAGGGGGCCTCGGCCGCCATCAGCGCAGAAGCGGCGGTGCTCAGCATGCGCCGCGCCCTGGGCGGATTCGTGGGCCCGGCCGACATCTTTCGCAATCCCGAGGCGATCTTCTGCCTGTTCGAAAAACCGGCCGAAAAAGACGCCAGCCCCTTCGACCTGGCCCTGGCGGTCCGCGGAGACGATTTTGCCGTGATGGGCATGCACTTCAAGCTCGGCCTGTACGAACATCAATCGGCCGGAGCCCTGCAAGGCGCGATCGATCTGCTCACCAAACATCCGCAACTGCTGGCCGACCCCGCGAAGCTCAAGGCCGTGCGGATCACGATCTACCAGCCCGCCTTCGGCATCATCGGCGATCCGGCCAAGCGCGATCCCCGTACGCGGCAAAGCGCCGATCACTCGATGGTCTACATCATCGCCACGCTGCTTCGCAAGGCGTTTCAAAAACGTCAGGCCGGCTGGGCCGAGCTGATGCTCACGCCGCAGGATTATGACGACCGCAGCCTCTTCGATCCGTTGACGCGGCAGATCATGGAGCGAATCGAATTTCGCCACGGCGGCCGCGAGTACGACGAAAAATATCCCGACGGCATTCCTACCACGCTGGAAATCGAATACGCCGATCTGGGCCGGCTCTCCAGCGGCCTGGTCATGTATCCCGAAGGCCACGCCCGCAACACCAGCGGAAACCTGGCCGCCCTGGTGCAACACAAGTTTCAACTCCTGGCCGGCCTGGGCGTGAAAGACACCGGCGCCTTGTACCGGCGATTCACGGGCCTGGCCCAAAAATCGGCCGCCGAAATCGCGGATCTCTACGATTTCCAGATCAAAGGCTGTTGACCGCTTATGTCGCTCTTTGGTCTGCTGAATCTCAACAAGCCCTCGGGCGTCACCTCGCGGCGGGTCGTCGACGGCATCCAACGTCTGGTCAAACCGGCCAAGGTCGGCCATGCCGGCACGCTCGATCCGCTGGCCGGCGGCGTGCTGGTCGTGGACATCGGCCAGGCCACGCGCCTGGTCGAATACGTGCAGCAAATGCCCAAGCACTACCGCGCGACCTTCCTGCTCGGCCGCAGCAGCACGACTGAAGACACCGAAGGCGAGATCACCCTCTTGCCAACCGCCGCGCCGCCGTCGCTGGAACAAATCCAGCAAGCGGCCGCCGCATTGACCGGAACGATCGAGCAGCGCCCGCCGGCCTACTCGGCGCTCAAGATTGCCGGGCGGCGGGCGTATGCGCTGGCGCGCGCGGGCCAATCGGTTGAACTCGCGCCGCGACAAATCGAAATCCATCGAATCGAAATCTTGCGCTATGAATATCCCGAGTTGCAACTCGACGTACAGTGCGGCGGCGGCACGTATATCCGCTCGCTGGGCCGCGATCTGGCCGAGCTCTCCGGCACGGCCGCCGTGATGTCGGCCCTGGTGCGCACGGCCATCGGGCGATTCATGCTCTCCCGTGCGATCGACCCGAACACGCTGACCCGCGAAAATATCTCGCAACAACTTTTGCCGGCCACCCTGGCCGTGCGCGATCTCATGCCCGAGTGCGTGGTAACCGAGGCCGACCAGCGGCGAATCGCCAACGGGCTGCCGGTCTCGATCGGCCCGATCGCCGGCAATACGTGCGCGGCATTGAGCACCGACGGCCGGCTGGTGGCCATTTTGACGCGGCGAAACGAGGACGAGTTTTCGCCCGACAAGTACTTTCCCGGCGACTGAAGAGTCGTCAAAGATTTGCTCGTCCGGCCGCAAAGCCGGCATCTTCGGCACGACCCGCGCTCCGCCTGCTCGGCAGGCCGTCGGAACGCCATTCCAGCCGGCCGGAGGCCCAGCGGCGTGCTAAGCTTTCCACTGGAGCAGCATCCCGACATTTGCAACCTGCCGATTGTGTCCCGCCGACGCGTCGCTATCTTCGCCGGCCTTGGCTGATGCGATGAGAACGGGCGAAGCGTCCCGCGGACAACCGAACTGACTTGGCACGAGATGGAGTTCGACCGGGCATGGATGCGCCCACGCTTGAGCCGGCCGCGATCACCAGGCCGGCTAAAATGGACCACCGGCAAGCGCGTATGCTCGAATCACGGAGTCTCAAACTCGATCTTCTGGCGCTGGGCCTATTGGCGCTGAGCATTTTCGTCGGACTGGCGCTGGTCACCTACGATCGGGCCGAATCGTTCGACGCCGTGATTTATCCGCCGCCGGCGCATACCGCCAACGCCTGCGGCCGCTCCGGTGCGATCGTCGCCGACCTGCTGTTGCAGGCGCTCGGCGTGGGAGCCTATTACCTGTTGGTTTCGTTGGCGGTGCTCGACGCCTGGCTATTGGCGCGACGTGCGGTGTCCGACCCCGTGTTGCGCGGCATCGGCTGGGGGATTTCGCTACTCGCACTGTGCACGCTGACCTCGCTGACTACTTCCGGCTGGTCGCCGGGCCCCGTGATTGGTCCGGGCGGATATGTGGGCGCGGCCGGACGCGGGTTGCTTGAGCTGCACTTTGCCAGTGCCGGCGCTTATCTATTGACGATCAGCCTGTTGGTCGGCGGGCTGCTGCTGTGTACCGAATATATGTTGCCGCGGCTGGCGGCGCACCTGCTGCTTTTGCCGGCCGTGACCCTCAGGCGAATCCGCCTCGGCGGCGCCGGTTCCTCAGCAATCAAAAAGACTCGCCGCGCCCGCACCGACCTGGATGAAGATGTCGATCTCGATGACGAGCAATCGTCGCCGTCGATCAAGATCCGCGGCAAGTCGACAGTCCCGCAGACCGACGCCGACGCGGAAGAAGCCGCCAACGATGCGGAGCTCGACGAGGACGAAGCCGACCAGGCGTCTCAAGCGCAATCGCCGGCGGCCAACGGCAAAACGGCCGGCGGCGATGCGGCGGCCGCCGGACTTCGTTTCAAACGCCCGCGCAAAAGCGAACGTGAAGAGGTCATGAAGGAACTCGACGAGGCCAGCCGCACCGACGAGCCGCAGGAATACGAGCTGCCGTCGATCGACCTGCTCTTGCAAGGCGAGGAGATCTGCTACGAAGAGCACGAAAAAGAGGTCCGCCGGCAGGCCAAGATTCTGGAAAAGACGTTTCTCAATTTCGGCTTCCGCGTCAAAGTCGTGGAAATCGAAACCGGCCCGGTCATTGCCCAGTTCGAGGTCGAGCTCGAAGCCGGCCTGCGGCTCTCGAAGATCACCAGCCTGGCCGACGACCTGGCGATCGCTCTGCGCGTGCCCAGCGTGCGCATCGTGGCCCCCATTCCGGGCAAGAACACCGTGGGCATCGAAGTGCCCAACTCCGAACGCCACCTGGTCCGCCTGCGCGAGGTGATCGAAGAAGCCACCGGACGAGCCCAAAAGCTGCGGATACCCATTTACCTGGGCAAGGACGTGTCGGGCAAGCCGATGGTCATCGATCTGACCACGCTGCCGCACTTGCTGATCGCCGGCCGCACCGGCACCGGTAAAAGCGTCTGTCTGAATTCGATCATCGTGTCGATGCTGATGACCCGCCGGCCCGACGAAGTGCGGATGCTGATGATCGATCCCAAGATGGTCGAGTTGAGCCCTTAC
>JBGQKM010000166.1:0-13596 GCA_041499515.1 Planctomycetia bacterium
AGTGGATCGCGCCAGCCGTGCAACTTCGTCGGCGGTGTGTCCCTCGCGAACTTCCGCCACTGGAATTCCATATGCCTTCAGGAACGCCTTGGCTTCAATTTCATTCAGAACGTCGCGGTCTGTCTCGAACAGTTGTCCTAACTGCTCGCGCAATCGATGCCGGTCTGTTTCGAGTGCCATCGGAACTTCGCGAGGTGTTTCATAAAGCAGCTTCATGTTATGCGCGTAGCGCACCAGATTCATGAACGCCGATACAGCTTCATTCGGCGTTGCCGCCGTTGGCACTCCCGCATTATTCAGGATTTCGATTCCTTCTCGAACCATCGGCCCTCCCATCCAACTGGCCAAGATGGGTTTGCGACAGTGACGCGCCACGCCGACCAAACCATGCGCAGTTCCTGTCGGATCGGTCATCATTTGAGGCGTAAGGATTGCCAAGATCGCGTCCACTTGCGAATCCTCGCCAACGATCTGCAATGCACGAGTAAATCGCTCTGGGGTCGCATCTCCCAGCACATCGACGGGGTTTTCACGCGGCCACGAGGGCGGCAAGAACTGGTCGAGTTGCTGCACGCTTGACTCCGAAAGATGAGCCAGCGTGCCTCTGCGTTCCAACAAAGCGTCGCAGGCCATGACGCCTGGTCCGCCAGCATTGGTCAAAACCGCCAGCCGTTCTCCTTGCAGCGTCGGTCCTTTGGCCAGCAGCTGAGCGCACTCGAACAAGTCGCCAACGCCGAAAACGCGAACGATGCCGGCTCGCTCAAATACCGCCTCGTAGACGCTGTCGACACCCGCCATCGCGCCGGTGTGGGAAGCGGCCGCATGAGCGGATTCGGCAAAGCGTCCAGCTTTGTAAGCAATGATCGGCTTTCGACGTGCACATGCCTTGGCCGCGGACATGAACGGCCGAGCTGTCTCGATCGATTCGATATAAAGGATGACGGCATCGGTGGCCGGATCGTCCGCCAGGTAGTCAAGCAGGTCGGCCATGCCGACGTCCAACGAATTGCCAACCGAAACAAAATGCGAGAACCCCAGCGCCCGCTCGCTGGCCCAATCGAGCACCGCAGTACACAACGCCCCGGACTGTGAAATGAAAGCCACGCGACCTGGGGGAGGAAAGGTGGACGCAAAACTGGCATTCAGCCTGGACCCAGGAACAATGACTCCCAGACAATTTGGGCCGACAATGCGCAGCGACTTGAACTTTCCAGCTTCGCTGCGAATCGAATCCTCCAAATCGCGACCGTGCTGGCCAATCTCGCGAAACCCGGCCGCGAGAATAATCATTCCTGATGCGCCAGCCTCGCCGCACTGGCGCACCAGGCCAGGAACCGTTCCAGCCGGAGTGCAAACGATCGCTAAATCAACCGGGCCGGGAAGATCGGCCACGCTTCGATAGGCTTTCAGTCCTTGGACCGAGTTGCAGTGCAGACTGACCGGATAAATAGGTCCGGCAAATCGGCACTTCACAAGATTGTCCAGTACCGTCGCACCGACCTTGCCAGGCGCCTGACTGGCGCCGATCACGGCAACGCTACGCGGCGTGAGGATTCCGCACAGACTTGATGCCATAGGAGATTATCTACCGTTGAACAATTACGTGCTCCAAAGCGGTCAGCCACCTCGCCAAGTAGTGACAGTACCGTCCATCCCGATCGGGTTCCTCGCCGATGCGGATCCCGCCGGGGCGGCCCAATACGCGGTCAACTTCGCTAACGCCCCATTTCGCCTCGTCAAGAAACCGGTCGTCGCCCAGCTCCTTGCGAAGGGACAACGGCAAAACCACGCCGAAGGCGTCAGCCCATAAGTATCGCAACCCATTTGGCCAGACACGCTCCCGCCGAGTCCAATCCAGCTTTGCCATAACATATTCGATGTCGTGCGGCATCGGTTGAAGTCAGTGTAACAAAGAAAAAGGATGCTCGGGCGAAAAGCACCGGGTGTCATCATTCGAAATGGGGCGCAAGGCCTGGGTGATCAGACCAGATGAATTCGTCGAATTGGTGCGACAACAGTGCGTGGAAATAGTGGATTGCCAATTCGGTGGTTCCACGACTCGTTGGAGCCGTGATACAGGATGCGGTAATAGCTCTCGGCATTGGCAACCAGGCATCGCGCTCTGATCCTCGCTGTCTCGCAAAGAATGTGCCATGCGCCATTCAAACGACCGCCCGTCGCACAGTTAGCCTTGAAGCGCTTGAGAACGGCTGCGGAATGGACCAAACGGTTGAGTTCTTGGTGTGCGAAATTAGCGCACGCGTGCGTGCCCGCACGGTTGCTGCGTCGCATCGGTGGCCCAGGATTCCGTGGCCGGGGCGCCGACGTCGCGTCGAGAACTGCTTGCGCATGGGAATAAACCGTGTGTGTACTCAAATGGGCAGAGTTTCCAAGAAGGGGCACACCGATTGCAAAAGACGTCTAATAGATTTCACGACTCATTTCTCGGGCGTACCATTTTGGAGAACTGTATGATGGCGACACTCGACAGAAAAACGACGCTCGTTCGGTGGTTCTCCGACCTGACGCTCGAAGACGTGCCTTCGGTTGGCGGCAAGAACGCTTCTCTCGGCGAGATGGTCCGCGAGCTAGCTGGAGCCGGCGTACAGGTTCCGAATGGCTTCGCCATCACAGTCGACGCGTATCGTCAATTCCTGTCGCAATTGGGATTGGACGAAAGAATTCGTCGCATGCTCGACGGATTGAACAGTCAGAACGTCGAGGACCTGCGTACTCGAGCTTCCGACGTGCGGCACGCGATCGTGGCGACTCCATTTCCCCTCGATGTTCAAGACGCAATTCTCGATGCGTATGCCAAAATCGGCCAGGGTCGCACGTCCAACGTGGCTGTGGCTGTTCGCAGTAGCGCTACGGCCGAAGACCTTCCCGACGCGAGCTTTGCCGGACAACAGGAAACGTATCTCAACGTCCAGGGCCAGACAGCTTTGCTTGAGGCTTGTCGACGATGTTTCGCGTCGCTGTTTACCGATCGTGCCATCTCTTATCGAGTGGACAAGGGTTTCGATCATTTCAAGATCGGGCTGTCGGTCGGGGTGCAATTGATGGTGCGCTCTGACCTGGCAAGCTCCGGCATCATGTTCACCATCGATACCGAAACGGGCTTCCACGACGCCGTGCTGGTTTCGTCCTCGTATGGGTTGGGCGAGACGATCGTACAAGGTTCGGTCAATCCCGATGAGTTTGTCGTCTTCAAACCGACCCTTGCAGCGGGATTTCGCCCGCTTTTGCGAAAAACGCTGGGTACCAAAGAGTTCAAGCTGGTGCTTGACATCGGCGGCGGCAAGATGGTCAAAACGGTTCCGGTGTCTGCCGGCGAAAGGAGGCGATACTCCGTGACCGACGACGACGTGTTGAAGTTGGCCCGCTGGGGATGCCAGATCGAGGAGCACTACAGCCGCAAACGAAACCGTTTTTGTCCCATGGACATCGAATGGGCAAAGGACGGGCAAAGCGGCGATATCTATATCGTGCAGGCACGGCCCGAGACCGTCCATGCGCGTAAAAATCGCGGCGTCCTGGAAACATATCACTTGCAAAAGCGCGGCGAAGTCCTGGCCACTGGACAAAGCGTGGGAAACAAAATCGGCCAAGGACCGGTGCACGTGATTGCCGACGCCCAGCATCTGGGAGCGTTCGACGAAGGAGAAGTGCTGGTCACGGACAAAACGGATCCCGATTGGGAGCCGGTAATGAAAAAAGCGTCCGCGATCGTGACCAACCGCGGCGGCCGAACGTGCCATGCCGCGATTGTCAGTCGCGAGCTCGGATTGCCCGCCGTGGTCGGGACAGCGCACGGCACCGACGTGCTCGGCAACGGCCGACAAGTTACGGTGTCGTGCGCCGAGGGTGAGACCGGGTTCGTCTACGACGGCAAACTTGATTTCACTGTCGAAAAAGTGCAATTGAGCGACGTTGGGCGGCCGAAAACCAAGATCATGCTCAACGTCGCTAATCCTGACGAGGCGTTCGGGCTCTCCATGCTGCCCAACGACGGCGTCGGACTCGCACGCATTGAATTCATTATCGCCAACTCAATTGCGATTCATCCGCTTGCTCTCTTGAACTACGAGCAAATCAACGATCCCACACTCAAGGACCGCATCAATGAGTTGACAGCAGGATATGAAGACAAACCGCAATACTTTATCGACCGGCTGTCCCAAGGAATCGGCATGCTTGCCGCGGCGTTCTATCCCAAGGACGTCATCGTGCGGCTGAGCGATTTCAAAACAAATGAATATGCCAACCTGATCGGCGGTCGACAATTCGAACCGGTCGAAGAGAATCCGATGATTGGCTTCCGTGGCGCCTCGCGGTACTACGATTTGCGATTTCGCGACGCGTTTGGGCTGGAGTGTCAGGCGCTCAAAGTGGTGCGAAAGCTGATGGGTTTGACAAACGTGAAAGTGATGGTCCCATTCTGCCGCACCGTGATGGAGGGCCGGCAGGTCCTCGACATTATGGGCCAACATGGGCTCGAGCGGGGCAAGGACGGCTTGGAAGTCTATGTCATGTGCGAGATCCCCAGCAACGTCGTTTGCGCCGCGGAGTTTGCGGAGATCTTCGACGGATTCTCGATCGGATCGAATGACTTAACTCAGTTGACGCTGGGTGTCGATCGCGATTCCGAAATCGTGGCCCATGTATTTAACGAGCGCGATCCGTCAGTCACTCGCCTGATTGCCACGGCAATCGCGGCCGCACACCGGGCGGGCCGCAAAATCGGTATTTGCGGACAGGCGCCAAGCGACTACCCGGAGTTTGCAGAGTTTCTCGTGCGCGAGGGAATCGACAGCATCTCGCTGAATCCCGACGCCGCCATCAAGACAACCAGGCAGATCGTGCAACTTGAAAAGTCGCTGGATGCTGCCGCGCCGCGCTAGCTCGGAACCGAAGCCTCAAGCCGAGCGGCGCAGACTTTGTATTCCGGTATTTTTGCCGTCGGATCAAGGGCCGCGTTGGTGAGATTGTTCACGTTCTGTTCGCCGGGAAAATGAAACGTGCCAAAAATCACGCCCGACGGTACGCGATCCGTGACGAACGCGCGGGCCAACATTTGGCCGCGGCGCGTGGTAACGCGAACCATCTGACCGTCTGTCAGACCGAGCTTCTCTCGTTCGTCCGCGCTAATTTCAACAAGGCTCTGAGGATGAAGCCGGAGCAACGCGGGCACGCGCCGCGTCATCTCGCCGGCGTGCCAATGATAAAGTACCCGGCCGGTCGTGAGCACCAACGGATAATCTTGATTGGGCAACTCGGCCGGCGGTAGATGATCCACGGCGTGAAACAATCCCCTGCCGCGCGTGAAGTGGCCGACGTGCAGGATGGGCGTGCCAGGATGTTCATCATGGATCACCGGCCATTGTAGTCGTTCGCCGTGCTCGAGCCGCTCGTGATGGACGCCGGCATACGACGGCGTTAAGCTCGCGATCTCATCCATGATCGCGGCAGCGTCGCGATAGTCCCAGCCCGCACAATGGCCGACCGGTTGCGCCTCCTGATGGGCCAGCATGTGTCTGGCAAGATCAGAGATGGTCTGCCAATCGGGTCGAACCTCACCCGGCGAAGATACCGCGCTGCGGATCAGTTGGATCCGTCGATCAGTATTGGTAAACGTCCCGGCTTTTTCTGCGAACGATGCTCCCGGCAGCAGCACGTCGGCATACAGTGACGTGTCCGAGGCAAACAATTCTTGAAGCACGACGAACTCGGCGGCTTCGAAACAGCGGCGCACGTGATTGCTGTCGGGATCGGTCGCTAGGGGATTCTCGCCTAGAACGTAGAGGCCGCGAATGCTGCCTTGACCGGCGGCCTCGACCATTTCCGTGACCGTCAGGCCAGGTCGGCTCGGAAGGTGCCAGGACGCGCCGTTATGCTTCTCAACGGCCCAGGCAGTCGAGAACTTAGCTTGCACTACGGGATCTGTCACGGATTGATACCCACTCAATACATTGGGCAAAGCTCCCATGTCGCACGCGCCTTGCACGTTGTTCTGGCCGCGTAGCGGGTTGACGCCACCGCCTGCGATTCCCATGTTGCCCAATAACATTTGCAGATTCGCCAAGCTCAGCACATTGAACACGCCCGTCGTGTGTTGCGTGATACCCATCGCCCATATGACCGCCATTGGATGATTCGTGGCTAGGATTTTCGCTGCTGAGTAAAGCTGCGCTTCGGGCACGCCCGAGATTTCGGCAACCCGAGCGGGCGTGTATCCGGCGAGCGTGGTGCGAAAGTCGTCGAATCCGTCGCAGCGATTGTCAATGAATGCCTGGTCCTGCCAGCCGTTTTCCAGCACGATGTGCATGATCCCATTCACGAGTGCTACGTCCGTGCCTGGGCGGTGCCGCAGATAGATCGTGGCGAAGTCGCTCAAACCAACTCGACGCGGATCGGCCACGACAAGTTTGACCTGCCGCGCAATCACGGCCTGGCGAAGCATGGCGCCAAACACCGGATGCTGTTCCGTGGTGTTCGAGCCGATCACGAACAACGCCTGCGCATTCGCGGCGACGTCGTCCATCGAATTGCTCATAGCGCCAGAGCCGTACGCCATCGAAAGCCCCGTGACCGTCGATGCATGGCACAGCCGCGCGCAATGATCGATGTTGTTCGTTCCGACGACCTGCCGCGCGAGCTTTTGAACAAGGTAGTTTTCCTCGCTTGTGCATTTGGCCGACGCCAGAAAGCCAAGTGCATCTGCGCCGCTCTCGCGTTTGATCTCCGACAGCTTGCGACTGGCAATTTCGACCGCCGTCGACCAATCGACATCGATCCACGGACCGCGATCTTGCGGCCGTGGACCGCTTCGTTCGACGAGTAAGTATTGCCGCACACGCGGCTTGGTCAGCCGGTCGGGGTGGTGCACGAAGTCATTGCCATAACGGCCCTTAACGCAGAGCGAAAGCCCATTGAGCGTGTCGGCCGCGCTGGTGGTCACGGCGACAATCCGGTCATTGCGTACGTTCAAGTCAAACTGGCAACCAACGCCGCAGTAGGCGCATGTCGTGCGGACGAACCTATCGGAAGCTTGCCGCGGCGTTCGATCCTGTTCCAACAGCGAGCGGTCGCGCAATGCTCCCGTCGGACAATAGGCCGCACAAGCGCCGCATGACTCGCATCCCGCATCGAGCATTGTTTGTCCGACGCCGGCGACGAGTTTTGTTTCGACCCCCCGCGCGCTGAGCTTCCAAACGAAACATCCTTGAATCTCGTCGCAGGCGCGCACGCAGCGCGTGCACATGATGCATTGATTCAGATTGACGCGAATCAGAGGGTGTGGGTCGCTATCCTCCGAGTATCGCGGCCGTGCCACGCCGTCTGCGTAGCCGACTCCATAATGGCGGACCCAACGCATGAACTCACTTTCGACCGCAGGCTGCCCGGCCGTTTCGTCCGTGTAGTGCAACAATAGCGACTGCAAGACGAATTTGCGGGAGCGCACCACTGCGTCAGTGGCGGTATGGATCACCATGCCCGCTTCGGCTTTGGTAGTGCACGCCGGTAGTTCGTGGAGCCACCCGTCGACTTGAACCAGGCATAGTCGGCAGGTTCCGACTGCCGAAAGATCGGGATGGTAGCACAATGTGGGAATCACAATGGAAGCCGTCGCAGCAGCCTCCAAGATGGTTTGTCCAGGAATTACTTCGACGAGATGGCCATCGATCGAAAGCGTGAGCATCCTGTCCCTACCTGCGTCTTGCAAAACTCGCCTAATCCGCCGTCTCGACAACCGCACTCTTGATTTCGAGTTTCTCGATCTTACTGACCTCAGCCATCGCACGTTGCCCGAACATAAGCGTCAAGGCAGCTGGTGCAACAACCAATCGCATGTGGTGAACCTGCAAAAACAAGGCGTGAATTAACGTGAAAGACCAGGATTCTAGCGCACTTTCAACGTCGCTGCAAGTTAGTCGATGGAAACCGAGTCAACCCGCCCGAACGAGATTTCTCCGGTGACGGCATCGCACAACCACGCCTGCCGATCACCGATCCTCTCGAGCACTTTCCTCAATGCTCAGGCGCTCCCGTCGACTCCGCCGGCCCTCGACGCTTTCGATCCGTTGCTGTTCGTCTTGCTGTATAAGCTGCGGCGCAAAGATTTCGATGGTGGGTTATCTAGGAGCATGATGGCCCAGCTTAGGCTACCGTGCTGCTCAGCGCTTCTGCGAACATACTTGCGCGCATCATTTTGGCCACGGCCCAGCCTATGCTTATTCCACATTTGGCGGGTCCGCTGGGTCAATTGCCTGTCGATTTTCAATGCCCGCGGACATACGATTGCAACACCTTCATATAGTTGCCCCGTTCAAAGGCCGCGGGGTTGGCCGAAGTGAGCAAACTCATGCTTCCTTGCATCTGGAACACGGAATCGTATTCGTGATCTAGCATCCAGCGATGCATCTCGTCGCGGACGGTCGTCAAGTGCGTGATGCCGTGGCGAAACAGGGCCGAGGTCATCATCGCGACCCGGGCACCGGCCATCATCGACTTGATGACGTCTACCGCGGAATGGACGCCTCCGGTAATCGCCAGGTCGGCTGGGACATTCCCATACATGATGGCCACCCAGTGCAGTCGCAGCAGCAATTCGTTGGAGTTGCTCAAATGCAGCCGCGGGACGACTTCCAACTGTTCGAGATCAAAGTCCGGCTGGTAAAAGCGGTTAAACAAGACCAACGCGTTGGCGCCGGCAGACGCCAACTGGCTCGCGATGTGAGCGGGCGCTGTGAAGAAAGGGCTCAGCTTGACCGCCAGCGGGATCGTGACATGGGCCCGCACTTCCCGCACGACTTCGAGGTACCGTCGTTCAATGTCCGAGCCCGAAGCCAAGGCGTCGGTCGGAATATGATAGATGTTCAATTCCAACGCGTCTGCGCCGGCTTGTTCGATCGATTGGGCATACTTCAGCCACCCGCCGGGCGTTGCGCCGTTGAGATTGGCGACGATCGGAATCGCCACGGCTTGTTTGGCCTTGCGAATGTGTTCCAGATATCCGTCCCGTCCGAGCTTGTAGTCGGGCAGTTCGACGAGATAGCTGAGCGATTCCGCGTAGCTTTCCGTCCCTGCCGAAAGTGAAGCGTCGAGGCTGGCGCTCTCGAGGATCAACTGCTCTTCGAAAAGTGAGTGGAGCACGACAGCCGAAGCCCCGGCATCCTCCATTTGGCGAATGCTGTCCAGGCTTTCGCACATCGAGGACGCGGAACACACCAAGGGATTCGCCAGCGTCAGGCCCAAATAATTTGTGGAAAGGTCGATCATGTCCTGGCCTCGCCGGAGTTTTCCGGGGCGTGCGATTGGCTCCAGTTTTCGTAAAGTTGCCAGCGAGCCTTCACATCCGCAGCGGCCTGCGCCAGCAGCTTCTGCGCCACTTCGGGATTGCTCTGCCGCAACATCGAATAGCGGGCCTCCTTGTAAATATAGTTCGACAGTGGAATGGCCGGGGCCTTGCAATCCAAGACAAGCGGATTCTGACCCGCGGCGGCCTTGCGAGGATCGAATCGCATGAGCGGCCAATGGCCCGAGAGGACGGCGGCTTTCTGCTGCTCCATGCCGTGCACCAGATCGTAGCCATGCGCGATGCAGTGGCTATACGCGATGATTAGCGCGGGGCCGTCATACGTCTCCGCTTCCAGAATCGCCTTGATCGTCTGCGCGTCGTTAGCTCCCATCGCAATCCGCGCTACGTAAACGTTTCCATAGGTCATGGCCATCATCGCCAGGTCTTTCTTGGCGCTTAGCTTGCCACCTGTTGCAAACTTGGCGACCGCGCCGCGTGGCGTGGCCTTTGACATTTGCCCGCCAGTGTTCGAGTAGACTTCCGTGTCCAATACCAGGACGTTCACGTTGCGCCCCGATGCCAGCACATGATCAAGGCCGCCGAAGCCGATGTCATAAGCCCAGCCGTCTCCTCCCACGATCCACACGCTCTTCTTCACCAGGCTGTCGGTGATCGCATGCAATTGCCGCGTCTTTGGGGTCTGGATCTCCTGAAGTCGTTTCTTGAGCAGAGCAACGCGCTCGCGCTGTGCCACGATCTCTTCCTCGGTCGACTGATCGGCCGCCAGAATCTGGCGCGACAGTTCTTCGTCGACGGACGATTCGAGTTCCTTAAGGAGCTCACGTGCAAATGCGTTCTGCTGGTCCAAGGCCAGCCGCATTCCCAGTCCAAACTCAGCGTTATCCTCGAATAGCGAATTGGACCAGGCCGGTCCGCGGCCTTCGCGGTTCATTGTCCAAGGGGTTGTCGGCAGGTTGCCCCCATAGATCGACGAGCACCCCGTGGCATTGGCGACGAGCATGCGGTCACCGAAAAGTTGCGTGATGAGCTTCAAATACGGCGTTTCGCCGCATCCGGCGCAGGCCCCGGAAAACTCGAACAGCGGCTCCAACAATTGCACGTCCTTAACGTGCTCAAATCGCAGGCTCGGGCGGGCCGTTTCCGCCAGCCGCAGGAAGTAGTCCCAATTCATCCGCTGGCTTTCGCGCAACGGTTCGAAGGGTCGCATATTGATCGCCTTCAGACGCGTCTCGCTTTTGTTCTTCGCCGGGCACACCTCGACACACAATCCACACCCGGTGCAGTCCTCAGCCGCCACCTGCAGGGTGTATTGTTGCTCGCGACGATCTTGCCATTTCGCAGCAGCCCAATGGAACGATTCCGGCGCGTCGACCAGCGCGGCCGGCTCGCACACCTTGGCCCGAATCACGCCGTGCGGGCATACCAGGACGCACTTGCCACACTGGATGCAGACCTTTTCATCCCACACCGGGACTTCTTGCGCGATGCCGCGTTTTTCCCATTTCGACGTACCCACCGGGTAGGTTCCATCGGCCGGCAGCACGCTGACCGGCAAATAGTCTCCCCGGCCGCCAATCATTTCGGCAGTCACCTTGCGAACGAATTCGGGCGCCAGGTCCGACACCGGTTTACGCAGCGCCGTTGTGCTTGTCAACTCGCGCGGCGTGTTGACCTCGTGCAGGTGATCCAAAGCGCTGTCCACGGCGGCATTATTTCGCTGCACGACCTCCTCGCCTCGCTTGCTGTAGGTCTTTCGAATTGCCTGCTTGATGGCTGAGATCGCCTGGTCTCGGGGTAAAACATTGCTGAGCGCAAAAAAGCAAGTTTGCAGGACCGTGTTGATGCGTCTCCCCATGCCGGCTTCCTTGGCAACGCAATCAGCGTCGATGACGAACAGCCGGAGCCGTTTTTCCAAAATCTGTTGCTGTACCGGGCGCGGCAAGTGGTCCCATACTTCGCCGAGCGCCAATGGGCAATTGAGCAAGAAGATCGCTCCTTGTTGTGCGCAGCTGAGGATGTCGAGTCGGTCCAAAAATGACATCTGGTGGCACGCCACGAACGTGGCGCGACTGATCTGATAGGTCGAGCGAATTGGCTTGGGCCCAAATCGCAGATGCGAAACCGTCACCGAACCCGCCTTCTTGGAATCGTACACGAAATAGCCCTGGGCAAATCGGTCCGTCTCTTCGCCGATGATCTTGATCGAGTTCTTGTTCGCGCCCACTGTTCCATCGGAACCCAGCCCAAAAAACACGGCGCGCACCGTCTCGTCGTCTTCCGTGAAAAAGTCGGGGTCGAATTCCAGGCTCGTGTTCGTAACGTCATCGACGATACCGACGGTAAAGTGATTCTTGGGAAGAGTCTTGGCCGCCTCGTCAAACACGGCCTTGATCATGGCCGGCGTGAACTCTTTCGAACCCAGTCCGTAGCGGCCTCCGATGACGCGCGGCCGATGGCCGCCGGGATTTTCGTTCATCGCGGCCACGACATCCAGGTAGAGGGGCTCTCCGGTGCTGCCGGGTTCCTTCGTGCGATCGAGAGCGACAAGCACTTGCGTGGACTGTGGAATCGCCGCCAAGCATTGCTCGACAGGGAAGGGCCGGAACAGCCGCACCCGCAGCAACCCGACGCGCTCGCCTCGCGCGTTCAGGTACTCGACCGTCTCGTGGGCCGCCTCGGCCCCCGAGCCCATCAACACGATCACGCGCTCCGCGTCCGGCACGCCGAAGTAGTCGCACAAATGGTAGTGCCGGCCGGCCAACTGGGCAAACTTGTCCATGGCGTTCTGGACGATCGTGGGACACGCCCGATAAAACGGATTCGCCGATTCGCGGCCTTGGAAGTAGACGTCGGCGTTCTGCGACGTTCCGCGAACGACCGGACGCTCGGGCGACAAGCCGCGCAGCCGATGGGCGCGCACCAGTTCGTCGTCGATCATCTGGCGAATGACCTCCGCAGTGGGGAGCTCGATCCGTGCGATTTCGTGCGACGTGCGAAAGCCGTCAAAGAAGTGCAGAAACGGAATGCGAGCCTCGAGCGTGGCGGCCTGGGCCAGCAGGGCGAAGTCGGCCGCTTCTTGTACGTTGCCAGAGGCCAGCATGGCCCACCCGGTGCTCCGCGCGGCCATCACATCACTGTGATCGCCGAAGATCGACAGCCCCTGCGTGGCCAGCGAACGCGCCGCGACGTGGATCACGGCTGACGTTAATTCACCGGCAATCTTGTACATATTGGGGACCATCAGCAGCAGTCCCTGCGAAGCCGTAAACGTGGTCGTGAGACAGCCCGTCTGCAGGGCGCCATGGATGGCGCCGGCAGCGCCTCCTTCGCTCTGCATTTCAATCACTAGCGGCACCGCGCCCCACGAGTTACGACGCCCCTCGGTGACCCACCGGTCAGCCCATTCGCCCATTGGCGACGACGGAGTGATCGGATAGATGGCGACAACCTCGTTGGTCTGATAGGCGATCGACGCCACGGCTTCGTTGCCATCCATCATCACGTTTTTTGCGTTCAAGATTGGTTCCATGGTTGCGTCGCATGCATTCATTGTGATCTGCGCGGACGAGCCGAACCGTGGTCGTCCGAGTCCAGCAACTTGTTGCACAGGCACTTTTCACCATCGTTGTTGATTGCGAGGCAACATCCAGCTCACCAGAATTGCTCGAAGTGGATATTACCCCGTCGTTGCGGCTCGTCGGCCCAAAACCCCATGGCTTCGAGCACTTCTATCAAACCTTTGGGCGTCGGGTACATTCGGCGCCCCTGGGCATCCTGATGCGGCACGCCGATCATCGTTGAATTGCCGCACAGGAAGACGTGCGTATGCGCCGGGTCGAGTCTGCTTCCCAGGATCTCCTCAATTCGCCCCGAGGAAAACACGTCCTGCAGGTACTGCTTACCAATGTATTGCGGATGGCTGGGATCGACGTTTTCAACCTCGCGGGTGGTGAGCCCCAGATAGCGATAATTGAGGAATCGCCGCTCAAGCTGGCGGTGGATCGGTTCGTATGCCTGGTCGCGCCGATACCGCGTGCACACGAGCGAGACGATCGTGCCCGCGTGTCCGCGGCGGAGCAGATCGGCCAGCATGCTGTTGTGAGGCGCCTCACCGACTCCGGTGGCGACAAAAATTACGGCGTCGGCAGCCCCAACGCCAACGGTGGTGTAATGCCCTTTGGGCTTCGGTCCCAAGAATAAGCGGCTTTGAGGTTGCAGCAAGAATAGACGGGGTGTCAAACCGGCGGGACGGGCCTGGGAAGCCGGAAGCAGCG
>JBGQKM010000167.1:0-13407 GCA_041499515.1 Planctomycetia bacterium
GAGGGTGACAATCAAGGAACCGATTCGATCAAGGCATTGATGACGCGCCAAGGCGACCATGCGGACACGCCCGTTTTTGGTTGTCCACTGTTTGAAGGTGACGATCGCATCCATCCGTCAGAATCCATTTCGACGCGAGAGCCCAAATCATGATTTGCCCAAACGCAACCCTGCAACCGGCAGCGGCGTTGTTGCAGGAGCATCAGCAGGCGGTCTACCGGCGAACCGACAGGACGTTCGCGGTATTGATGGTGGTGCAGTGGTTGGCCGGCATCGTGGCGGCCATTTGGATTTCGCCACGAGCGTGGGCCGGCACGGTCGCTTCCGTTCATCCCCACGTCGTGGCCGCGGTAGTACTCGGCGGCCTGATCACCGCGCTGCCGGTGTTTTTGGTTCTGACTCGGCCGGGTTTCGCGCTGACGCGGCATGTGATCGCGGTCTCGCAAATGCTGTTCTCGGCGCTCTTGATTCATCTGACCGGCGGCCGCATCGAAACCCACTTTCACGTGTTTGGCAGCCTGGCCTTCCTGGCCTGTTATCGAGATTGGCGGGTGCTAATCTCCGCGACGATCGTGGTCGTCCTCGATCACCTGGTGCGCGGAATGGTCTGGCCGTATTCGGTCTATGGAGTATTGAGCGCACCGGTGTGGCGATCGTTCGAACACGGCGGTTGGGTCGTGTTCGAGGACTTGTTTCTGTTCGTGGCGATTCGGCAAAGCGTCGCCGAAATGCGGAACGTCGCGATGGTCAGCCAGACCCAATCCGAGACGGCCGCGGAACTCTCGCGCTCCGAAGACGCACTGCGCAATCAGACCCAAATCCTGGAATCCGTTCTGACGAGCATGGGCGATGGCGTGATCGTGGCCGATTGTGCCGGAAGTTTTCTGGTCTTCAATCCAGCGGCCCAGCAGATCCTGCAAATGGGACGCACCGAGACACAGCCCGAACAGTGGACCGAGGCCTATGGCTTGTACCTGCCTGACACCTTCACCCCCTGCCCCGTCGACGAACTGCCGCTGGTGCGGGCGATTCGCGGTGAGCCCACCGACTCCGCCGAGCTTTACATTCACCCGACGCCGCAACGCTGCGGCGGCTGGGTGAGCGTGAATGGGCGGCCGCTGAGAGATACCAATGGCGCGCTATTGGGCGGCGTCGTGGTCTTTCGCGATGTCACCGAAGCGAAACGGAGTGAGGAGGCGTTGCAAAATGCAAAACGGAACGCGGAAGCGGCCAATCTCTCCAAAAGCGAATTTCTGGCCAACATGAGCCATGAGATCCGAACACCGTTGAGCAGCATGTTGGGCTTTACCGAACTGCTCCGCCGTGACATCGGCTCGCCGGAGCAAAAGGAAACCTATTTGGAAACGATTACTTCCAGCGGGCGGCATCTGTCGGCATTGATCGACGATATTCTCGACCTCTCGAAGATCGAAGCCGGCCACATGGAATTCGAACGCGTCTCCTGTTCGCCGCACCAGATCATTACCGAAGTCCTTTCGGTGCTCCGGGTCCGCGCCCAGGAAAAGTCCCTCCGGCTCGAAGGCGTTTGGACGAGCCCCGTTCCGGAATGGATCGAGACCGATCCGGCGCGATTGCGTCAATTGGTGATGAACCTGGCTGGAAACGCCATCAAATTTACCGAACGGGGCGGCGTGAAACTGGTCGCATCCATCGCCTGGGATTCTCCCGAGCCGCGCTTGCTGATCGAGGTTCACGACACGGGAATTGGGATTCCAGCCGATCGAATCGATCGCGTCTTTCTTCCGTTCGAGCAGGCAGACAGTTCGATTACGCGCCGCTTTGGCGGAACCGGCTTAGGCCTGGCCATTAGCCGCAAGATTGTCGAGGGCCTGGGTGGCGAGATTTCCGTTGAAAGTGAACTCGGCCAGGGAAGCGTGTTTCGGGTCAAACTATTGACGGGGCCGCTCGACAAGACTCGCGTACTAACTGCTCCCCCGAGCGAGGCTCTGATGGCGGCTGATGCGTCCAAACCGGCGTCATTGATCAGCCTCGCGGGCGTGCGTGTGCTGTTGGTTGAGGATGGCCAGAGCAATCGAGAGTTGATCAGTCTGGTGCTTCAGGAAGCCGGCGCGAAAGTAACGTGCGTCGAAAACGGACAGTACGGACTGGAGACGGCAAGCCGCGACCCGTTTGATCTGATCCTGATGGATATGCAAATGCCCGTGATGGATGGTTACACGGCGACCGAGCGCCTGCGAGAACGTGGTTGCACGCTGCCGATCATCGCACTGACGGCGCACGCGATGCGCGGTGATCGCGAGAAGTGCCTGCAGGCCGGCTGCAGCGGATACCTCTCCAAGCCGATCGATATCGACGAACTGCTGCGAACGGTGGCCGTCGCTTTGAATGAGTCGAAAGCGGACGCCGACGGCTCGTCGCGCGACGCGGCCAAAGGGCAAACCAATGTGTTCGTTGCCCCCGAGCCATCCTCGGCAATTACTTCGAGCCTGCCCAGCGACAATCCCAATTTTCGCCCGATCATCGAGGGCTTCGTGACGCGCCTGCACGCCAGGCTGGAAGAAATGCGAACGGCGTGCGAAGAGGCGGATTGGGACAAAGTGGTCGAATGCGCCCATTGGCTCCACGGCTCCGGCGGGACGATTGGTTTCAAATGCTTCACCGACCCGGCACGACGCTTGGGACAGCTGGCAAAGCAGCACGACATCGGCGAAAGCGAAGAAGTCATTCGTGAAATTGCGTTGCTCGCCGATCGCATTGCGGTGCCGGTGTGAGCGCCGACTTACAAGAAAGCCGGCGCGCTCGTTCCAAATTAAAGTCATGCACATGAATCCGCCTGATTCAACCAACCTGAGGAATGAACCTTGTTAACTGAAGCTCTAGCAACGCACGTCGACAATCCGCCATCCGGCCAGGAGCGTCCGACAAACGCCGAATCGGCCGGCGACTCGGAAAAGCCCGCGACGCCGTCCGCCTTGCCGGCGCGGCCCAAGATCATGATGGTCGACGATGAGAAGTTGAACATCTATGTGGTCGCCGAGTATTTGAAGACCGGCGGGTATCGAGACCTGATTTTTACCGACGACCCGCTGCAGGCGTTGTTGTTGGCCAGCCGCGAACGGCCCGACGCCATTCTGCTGGACATCCAAATGCCACGGGTCAGTGGTCTCGACATTCTCAAGCAGATCCGCGAGGACGAAGCCCTTTCGCGGACGCCCGTGGTCGTGCTCACCTCGTCGGCGGATAACGAAGTGAAGTTGCGTGCGCTGGAATTGGGCGCGACCGACTTTCTGCATAAGCCCGTTCACAGCGGCGAACTGCTGGCCCGGCTGCGGAATATCCTGATGGCCAAGGCGTATCAGGATCACTTGCTCCACTATTCGACCGAGCTGGAAGCCGCCGTGCGGCAGCGAACGGCCGAGCTGGAAGCGTCGCGGCAAGACGTGGTGCATTGCCTGGCCCGCGCGGCGGAGTTTCGCGACGACGACACCGGCCGGCACGTCATTCGCGTCGGCCGCTATGCCCGCATCATCGGCCAGCAACTGGGCATGAGCGAGCGTTCGCTGGACGTGCTGGAACAGGCTGCCAAATTGCACGACATCGGCAAGATCGGCATTCCGGATGCCATCCTGCTCAAGCCCGGCACGCTCACGCCCGAGCAGTTTGCGGCCATGCAAAAGCACAGCAACTTCGGCAAGAAAATCATCGAGCGGATGGCGGACAACGGGTCGGATCAACTCAGGCAGCATGCCGAGCTGGGCTCAAGGATTCTCGATGCCGGCGACTCGCCGCTGCTGATGCTGGCCATGAAAATCGCGCTGACGCATCACGAACGCTGGGACGGCACCGGCTATCCACTGGGCCTGGCCGGCGCCGACATCCCGCTGGAAGGCCGCATCACCGCCGTGGCCGACGTGTTCGACGCGCTGAGCACCCAACGCCCCTACAAGCCGGCCTTCCCCTTGGACCAATGCTTCTCGATCATGCAAGAAGCCCGCGGCAGCCACTTCGACCCCGCCATTCTGGACGCCTTCATGGCCAGCCGCGACGCAATCGTCGCGGTGCAGATCGCGTATGCGGATCTGGGGTGAGGCGAGCGCCGAGGATTTGCGGCGGCTGCGTCTCCGCCCTTAGCAGGCTACTCAGTTGGCTGTCGCGCCTCGAGGAAATATCGGCGAGTCAATGCGGTTTCTGACATCCGTTTCTTCGTCACTTGTCTTCGCAAAAAGTTCGTTCGTGATGCTATCCCCCGGCCAAATCAGAAAAATCATCGACGAATCGCTCCTTCGAGTACATCGCGCGCCAGCCGCCACTTCCCGCGTACCAGCCGGAAAGTTCACTATGTCCCTGCGTAGTGAGATCAACGACTTTTCCGTTTGAAGCGGTGAATGCGAGTCTCAGAAGGCCCTCATCGATGGCCTGAAGCAAGTAGAATATCGTATCGTCTACGATGTCGGGTATCACGACACGTGCAAAGTCTATCGGTGCCTCCTCGCTCGCTGCCTTTGCCCAACGCTTCGCGACTGGAGCGTTTCCAGTTGGTCGCAGTACCATGTCGCTGCTTTGAATGGATGCGTCTCTAACCCATTCAACCAGCATTTTGGCAAACTCTTCGATTTCGGGTGTCATTTGTCAGTTACCCCAGGGAATTCTTGTTGGACCAGATATACCAGCCTTCTTCAATGCGTCGACCGCTTGCTTCACAGTAGCGCGAGCCACGTCAGAATTCAATCCACCACGAACGAGAGCTTCCGTCTCAATCCTTTCGACGGCGTCCCACGTTAGTTGCTTGCCGGTCTTGGCGAATTCACGATACAAGGTCTGTTGGGCGCCAGTGACCGTGCTATGCACCACGCCCAATCGTGATAACTCGCCTCTTGGGATGGCCAACGCGGCCTTGGCATTATATCCCGCGGCACTTTCAAAGGCGCTTTTGGCCGGTATATGATGTCCACCGCCGGCGCCGCCATATGGCTTAAGCGCCGCCGGTTGGCTGGCGACGTTTTTTGGAGCAGCCGTCGCAGCTTTTCTTAGCGCTGACCTGCCCAGTTGCAATACGGAAATCGCAGTCAGGGCGACATCGATTTCGATGCCGGTCGGCTTAAGTCCAGCAGGCGAGCCGCCCATGTCGACAGCGCGTCCCACTCGCTCGATGCCACGCCCGCCGACCGACGTCTCGCCCGGAGTAAATGTCGCATACCCGAACTCATCATACCCCAGATCGTGATATCGCTGTTCAAGGTCGTGCGACTGGGCCTCAAGCTTAGGCAACTCGGCTTTGGCAATTGCCAAGTTTCGTTGGGCTTTGGTCAGATTCTGCCAGTGGACATTTGAGTGTCCGTCTCGGCTATCAATTTTCGCCTGTTCACTTGCGATGCGCGCGGGCAAACTCTCGATATCACGGCGGTATTGCTGTATCAGGTTGTGCGTCTTCCACCAGGCGTCAGCCAGTTCGAGCATTGCGGGCGGCGCGTTGCGCTTATCCACCACCGGCGGCTCGCCCTCAACGTCGCCGGGATCTAGCCTACTGCTTCCGCCGCCCAACCCGCCTGTTGTCGCCCACCAGCCAGGGTTCGGGGGTCCTCCGAGCCGTGGATGTTTGGCCGAATCCCATTGGCCTTCATGCACCGCTGCGTCTTCGGAAAGCCACTTCAGCCGCTCGTGCGTTTCGCTCGCTTCAGCCTGCAGTAGACTACGGAGTTTGCCTTCATGCTCTGGAGAGATCGCAGCCAGCCATTCCAACTGCTTACGCTGGGCCCTCGCCTCCGCTTCCTCGCTCAATTGGCCACGCACGCGACGTGCGTCCTCCGGCGAGATTTGGGCCAGCCATTCCAGGTGCTCGCGCTTAGCCCGCGCATCGGCCTGCGCACTGGAAGCGCTCGGGACGGGCTTGCCAAGCAGGGCCTGGGCAAACAGCCATGCTTCGCTCGGCGGTGACGCGCCGGCTCCCTGCTGAGCGGGTTCTTTGCGGAAATTGCGATCCATGCACCTTCTCCTGCTTCTGCAACAAAAAAAAGAGCCCGCGGCCAATGTGCGCCTTGCAGCACAAACCAGCTACGGGCTCTCTGGATACTCGTTGTCCGCGTCGAGCTCTTCGGATACCCACAGTTCACATGTGGTGACCGTCCTCAAGCAATTGCCTTGCTGAGTAAGTGCGACTCTAGCAGAAGTGGTGGCCACATTTCAAGAATCAAAATCGGCCACTTGAAAAGTTCGGCTGCCACGCAGCGCGCTTCGATGATGGCCAAGACCGCCCGCCGCAGCGCTTGTGGAAGGTTGCCCTATTTTGCAATCACGTGCTACGATCCGGTCCTTGCCAGCTACGACTTACGGGCCGCGCGCGGCCGGCGAAACCGATTGTGGTCGGCTCTGGCCAAGACAGGTCGCGGACCAAATAAGCCGAAAAAACTCATCTTGCCCTGGACGCGGCCTGCCGCGCGCGATGGTACGATGGCGAACATTGCCAGTCCGGGATCGGTCTCGGGCTCGAATCACTCAGGCAGTGTGAGCTCACGGTTAAAGAGGTTTGTCATGCGACGGCGAGAGTTTTTGGTCCGGTCGGCCGCGGGGGGCGGGGTGTTGGCTGGCGGGGCGGCAGGGAAGGCGGCGGGGGACGTGACGGCGGGGGGCGAGGTGGTTGTCGAGCGGGCGATCACTGGCAAACCGCACGCGGGCAAAGTGCTGGCCACGATCGCGCCGCATTCGGACGACCATTCGATCCTGGCCGGCGGCACGATTGCCAAGCTGATCGCCGAGGGATACACCGGCTATCTGATCCGCACCAGCAACGACGAGAAAGATTCGTTCGACCTGAGCCTGGGGCAGACGATCGCGGCCAACGAGGCCGACAACCAGGCGATGGCCGGCGTGCTGGGGATCAAAAAGGTCTTCGATCTGAACTATCCCAACCACGCGCTGGACGACGTGTCGCGGGTCGAGATGCGCGGGCGGCTGATCTTTTTGTTCCGCCTGCTCAAGGTCGACACGATATTGAGTTACGATCCGTGGGGCCACTATGAAGAAAACCCCGATCACTACGTGACCGCCCAATGCGTCGAGGCCGCCTGCTGGATGTCGGCGGGCCACCTGGACTTTCCCGAACATTTTGCCGCCGGGCTCAAGCCGCACCGCGTGCGCGAAAAGTATTATTACGCGCGCGGCCCGCAACTGGTCAATCGCGTGGTCGACATCTCGACGACCATCGACCAGAAGCTCAAGGCCATCGGAGCGAATCGCACGATGATCGGCAACATGGTCCGCGAGCTACAGGCCGAGCTGCTCCAGCGAGGGCTCAAGCTGCCGCAACTCGAAGGCGCCACGCCCGAGGCGATCCGCGCGTTCGCCGATTTGCGCTTTCGCGAGGCAGCCGCCAGCCGCGGTCGAGAGCATGGCCTGGCTTACGCCGAGCAGTTCCACTACATCGGCGCCGACACGCCGCTGGACGATTATCTGCGGAAGCACGCCGTGCCGAAGTAGCCGAAGTCTCAGAAAGGGGCGGATCAGTCGCCGATGAGCACGGTCTTGGCCGCGTGCAGGTGGGACTCGTCGAGTTTGTCGACGCTCCACAGCAGGCCGCGGGTGACCAGGTCGAGATAGCGGGCGTCGGCGACGGTGTCGTTGTTGTGGCCCAGGGTCGTGGCAAACACGCGCGTCTTGCCTTCGTAGCTGTTGGTCCAGGTGACGATGGTGTCGTCGGTCGGGTTCTTGCCCTCCCGATTTTTGATCGGCTGCTTGCCCACGGCCAACGCGTGGCCGGTGTCCAGCAGTTTGCCGGTGATGTTGTTGTACAGCTCCTCGTTGATCGTGGTCCAATCGGCCAGGCCCTTGGTGATCGGGCTGTCGCTGTCGACAAATCGGATGGCGATGGGCAATTGCGGGCCGTGGCCGGTGGTCTGCAGCCCGGTCAACTCGAACCAGGGCGTGATGGTCTTGGGCCAGCCCTCGCTGCGGTAACAGTGCATGCCGCAGTGCAGCACCACCGCCGGCAGGCCGTCGCGGTGGGGCTTGAGGATGCGATTGATAGTGTCCATGTCCTTGACGTCGGAGGAGCACTCGTCATGCACGATCACGTCGAAACCCTTGGCCCAATCGGGGCTGTCGTAGACAGGGTTTTTGTGCGTCGTGGTCGTGTTGGGGTCGTAGGCGATCGTCCACATGACATTGGCGCGGGCTGAGATTCCACGGGTGAGGATGTCCTTCTGTTTGGCGTAGTCGTGGCAGCAGCCGCCGAGAACCAGCAAGGCGCGGATCGGCCGGTCTCGATCCTTGGCATGTACGGCGCCGACGCGGGCCAGTCCGAATAGCGAAACGGACATGATGGCCAACGCAGTGGTCACGCGTGGCGAAATTCTCAGTCGACTCATGGTTGCTCTCCATCAGGCGCGTGTGGCGGGCGGCCGCCAGAGATGCCTGGCAAACTGACAGGATTGGCAGCGGACGCCGGACCGGACCATTATGCAACTTGAGCAGCCGGCGTTCAATCCCGTGCGATCACGTTCCGATGATTTGCATCCTTTCTCGGGGGTTCGAGCCTGCTAGAATCGCACCCATGAGCGAAGTGCCCACGAACCATGCCGAGGCGGCCGGCGTGATGGCCATGACGTGGCCGCGGTGGCGGCTGGTTGGGCTGTTGATGGCGATTTGCTTCATGGCGCACTTCAATCGCGTCAGCATGGCGGTGGCCGGCAGCATGCGGATCATGGACCAGTACCAGATCTCGCCGACCGCGATGGGCGCGGTGTATTCGGCCTTTTTGGCCAGTTACACGCTGTTCATGATTCCAGGCGGGTGGTTGATCGATCGGCGCGGGCCGCGGGTCGCGATGCAAATCGTATGTCTGGGCTCGGCCGTATTTGTCTTGCTGACCGGCTGCGTCGGGTGGCTGGCACCGTCGGGCGTATTTGCCTTTTGGGCGTTCATTGCCATTCGCCCGCTGATGGGGATCGTCAGCGCCCCGTTGCACCCGGCGGCGGCCCGGGCGGTCTCGCTGCAGATTCCCGTGCTCCGACGCTCCAGCGCCAATGGCCTGGTGACCGGCGCCGCGCTGCTTGGCGTCGCCGCCACGTATCTGCTGTTCGGCCAACTCATCGGCTGGCTCGATTGGCCAGGCGCGTTTGTGGTCGCGGGGCTTGCGACCGCCACCATCGGCTGGTTGTGGAGCCGATACGCGATCGAAGATTCGATCACGCGCGAAAACGTCGGTGGTTCTCCAAACAAGCTGGACCTGCCCACCGGCGGACTTCAAGCCCATGAGCGATCGCCGACCACGATTCGATCGTGGGCACGGCGAAACAAGAACTTGCTGCTGCTCACGTTCAGCTACGGGGCCGTCGGTTATTTCCAGTACTTGTTCTTCTATTGGATGAATTATTACTTTGAGAAGATCCTTGGATTTGGAGAGGAACAAAGCCAGTTCTACGCGACCTTTCCACCGCTGGCGATGGCCGTGGGCATGCCGCTGGGCGGCTGGCTGTCGGATCGCCTGCTGGCGCGCTATGGCTGGCGAACGGCCCGGGCCACGCTGGCGATGTCGGCCATGGCGGCCAGCGCCGGCTTGTTGTTGTTGGGCATTTCCACCAGCGAACCATTCTGGATCGTCACCTGGTTGACGCTGGCCCTGGGCGTGCTGGGCGCGGCGGAAGGACCGTTTTGGGTCACGGCGGTGGAAGTCGGCGGGCGGCGCGGCGGGCTCTCGGCCAGCATTTTCAACACGGGCGGAAACGCGGGCGGAATTTTGGCGCCGATTGTCACGCCCTGGATCAGCGACGCATTGCATTTCGGCTGGCAAAGCGGATTGGCCGTTAGCAGCGGCGTCTGTTTGACCGGAGCGGTCCTGTGGTATTGGATCGACGTCGGGCCGACCGCCGAATCGGACGACCCGCAGGCTCGACAGTCGGCCGCCACGGACCTGGCGATCCCGTCGGCCCCACCGTGAAAGGCGCCGTGCAACGTCATGAAGATCACTAAGGTCGATTGCCACGTGCTTTTGATTCCCGACTATGACGCGGGCGCTTGCTCGTCGGCCCAAGACGATTTGATCGTCGAGATTCACACCGACGAGGGCTTGGTCGGCATCGGCGAGACCGATACGAATCCCTGGGTGGCCCGCGAGTGCATTCGTGCGCCGGGCACGCATTGCATGGGTCTGGGATTGGAGACCTTGTTGCGGGGCGCCGACCCGCTCGATCCGCAAGCCCTGTGGAATCGACTCTACAGCGGGTCGAAGATGACCGGTCGGCGCGGGGCGGTGATCTGCGCCCTGGGCGCTATCGATATGGCCCTGTGGGACATTCGCGGCCAGGCCAGCGGCCAGCCCGTTGCCAAGTTGTTGGGCGGGTCAATCGATCGGCCGATCGTGCCCTACGCTTCGCTGTTGGCCACGGGCAACACGCTGGATGAGCAATGCGCATCGCTGGTGGAGAAGTGCCGTCAGGCTCAGGTGCTGGGCTTTCGCGCCGCGAAGCTCGAGGTGTGCATCAACGGACCTTATAGCCACAACGGACTACAGGCCGACGACCGCGCGGTGGTTGAGATCGTGAGCCATTGCCGGCAGGCGGCCGGAAGCGATTACACGTTGATGGTCGACGTGGCCTATGCCTGGCCGAGTGCCCGGCATGCGCTGGGAGTCCTTGAGCGATTGGCGCCCTACGATTTGTTTTTCGTCGAGACGCCGATCGACATCGACGATCTAGAGGGATACGCGCTGCTTCACGAGCAGTCGCCGATCCGCATCGCCGCCGGCGAATGGCAAAACACGCATTGGGAGTTTCTCGATCTGGCCGATCGCGGGCTGTTGGACGTGTTGCAGCCCGACGTGGGCCGCGTGGGTGGTTTTAGCGAAGCGCGCCAGGTATGTCGAATCGCCGAACAGCGTAAGCGGCTGATCGTGCCCCACTGTTGGAAAAGCGCCATTGGCATCGCGGCCAGCGCGCACCTGGCGGCCGCGACGACGGTCTGCCCCTACATCGAGTTTCTGCCGGCCAGCCTTTCCGAATCGCCCCTGCGCCGCGAATTGGTCCGCGAAGAGTTACCCATCGTCGACGGCACGATCCGCCTGCCCAACAAACCCGGACTGGGCGTCGAGCTCAATCGCGATGCGCTGGAACGATTCAGCGTGTGACGAAACCAGGTTCGTGATCGAAAAGCGGATCGAGAAGTCGCGCAAGTGGCAGCGCCGGCTCACTGAGATATGGCCGCCTTGGCGGGTTGCGATCGCAGTGAGACGCCGTTGACGGCAATCACCTGATACGCGCTTTTTAGTCCGGCGTCTTTCGAACGGTCGATGAACCGCATCTCGGGCAGAGGCTTTTCGGGGGTGTCATGGTACGACATGCCCTGAAACAACGGCCGGCCGAACTTGCCTGCCGGCTTTTCCGGCACCTGACCGATGTCTTGCCCGTCGCGTTGTATGACGAACGACTGCAGTCCACTTTCCAGGTCGGCGGTGGCATCCCACGTGATCTCGACGGTCGCACCCGGCATGGCGCTGACCCGCACGCCGTGCGGCGGTGGCGGCGGCGTGGTGTCGGAGATCGCGCCGGTTTTCACGTATTCCTCCCAGGCTCTCGCGATGCGCTGGTTCGGCAGCCAGACGGCTTGCGTCGGGCTGGCCTGATAGGAGTCCAACGGCTCGGCCTTGTCGCCCAACGGCGCCGCCAGCCAGGCCTGTTTTGGGTCGAACCGTTTGAGCGTTTGATCCGCGCTTCCTATGTCGGGCAAACGCTCGGCCAGGCAGACATCGAAGAACGCGATGGCCAGATAGCGGGAGTCGCCGCATTCGTGAGCGGTGCGTGGATCGGGCGCCAGGCCGATCGGGGCGCCCTGGGCGCGGTAGGCCTGGAACATCGTCAGGGCGGCGGTCCAAGCGCCATCAAATCGCGGGTCGCCGTGCTCCTTCGCGCCGGGATTGCACATCGCGGGAATTCGATAGGCGGCCGCGAGAATTTCCGGCTTGGGAATCTCTCCTTTCTCCCAGGTGGCAAAGGCTGTTCCGGAGCGAAACCAGATGGCGACGATCCGCTCCGGAACCATCGTTTGCATCAGGCTGGCCCAAAATGCGCCGCCGGAGTGCCCCCACAAACACCACGGGACAGAGTCCAGCTCCGGATGTTGCGACTTCGCCGCCAGCTCGGTGAGTGCCTGCATGAACCGCTGGTGCGAACCGTTGCGTGGATCGCACCACGAGCGGCAATTCTGTTGATCCTCTTGATGGTACGAGGGTCCCAGCAACGCGCAGTCCCATTTCGTGGCCAACGCCTGCCAATGCAGATCGTAAGCGGCCGTCTGGCCCCCTTTGCACGCTCCCGACCCGCAACCATGCTGGTGCACGATGATACCGCGCAGCTTCGTCGCGGAATCCGGAATCCAGAGCGTGTACGTGACCGCCAGTTGCAATTCGCCCGGCTCGCTCGATGGCCCGTAGTTGACTTCGACATATCGGCCATCGGCCATCGCCAAGTGGGACAAGGCGACTAGCCAAAGTGTGGTTCCAGCTACTGTATAAAAAGATCTCATAGCGTGTTTGACCTTCGAGATGATTCAATCGGACTTTGCGTTCGACGGCCGCACGACGATGGCCACTTGTTCGATGCTGGCGTGGCCGGATTTGCGGAAGGGACGAGGCATTGGCTGACCGTGGCCTTTTTCGTCCACCGCGCGACATCGCAGCGTGTACTTTCCGGCGGGGAGTCCAGGCAGGAGCGCGGCCCAGTGGATTTTGGAAAGTCGCAGCGGCCACTGCAACGGCCGGCCGGTGTCGGAATCGAAACCCTGGGTCGACGGCGGAATCTTGTCGTCCGGCAGCCCGCCACCCCAGGTTTTTGGCGGCGAGAGGATTTGCGCGTCGATCCAGGGGGCCGTGGCAAAGTACGGGTCGCCGGCCGGCGGTTCCTGGCCGTCGGGCTGAATCCACACCTGAACTTTCGACAGGCCGCCGATGCCCACCTGAGCGTAGCCGGTCAATGGAATGGACCGGCCGGCCTCGATCGCGCGCGGAACGGAAAGCGTCGCGGCGAAAGTTTTGAGCGGGCTGTCGATATCGTTGTTTTCGTTCGCATACGTGTCGTTAGCGTGCGCGAGATTCGTCAGCAGCACGTGCGAGAGCCACTTGACGCACTTGAAACCATAGGCCTCGGGTACAACCATCCGCACCGGCCCGCCGCGCTGGCTGGTGAGCCACTGGCCATTGAGCTTGTAGCAGACGATCACCGGCGGCAGGTCGAACGGATCTTCCAACACGCGTCCGATGGGCAGCGAACTTTGGAACATCTGCGCGGGATCGTCGTTGTGGTAGCCATAATAGACGACTCGCCGCAGGGTCTCGTTCGGCTTTGTCAGCCAGACCAGCGCGCGTAGCGGCACGCCTTCCCAGATTCCCATTCCCAGCGGGCAGCCCAGGTTGAGGCACGTCATCACCTTGGCAAATCGCAC
>JBGQKM010000168.1:0-13378 GCA_041499515.1 Planctomycetia bacterium
ACCGCACTCCCGCGACACCAACAGTGACAGTTAACGGCGGCGACTGTCAGCGAGGCTTTTGCCCGGCGATTGGATTTACCTTCAAGAACATTCTGACCGGCAATCTGACCGTGGGTTTTATTCTGGGCGCGCTGTTCAACGCGCCGCTGGCTTTTGCCAGCTCGATGCCGGATTGGCTGGGCATCTTCCGGCAGTTGAGCATCAGCGAGCAGTTTCGCGACTTTTCCGGCGGCGTGGTCAGCTTTGCGAGCGTCGGATATTTTCTGTCCATCGTGGCGTTGATGCTCTATGTCAGCGTGGTGCTCATCGGCCGTCGACACTGGCGCGGCGGCAACGAAGGCCGCTCGGCGGCGGCCCACTATGCCGTGCGGTTTCTGGCGCTGGTGCTGGCCGTGATCTCGCTGAGCGTGTTTCTTTCGCGCCACGACCGGTTGCGTTTCGACGCGACCAGCGAAAAGCTCAATTCCTTGTCCCCCGAAAGCCGCGAGCTGATCGCGAAACTCGACGCGAAACATCCGGTGGTGATCGAGTATTTCGTCAGCCCCAACGTGCCCGAGAACTTCGTGCAAACCCGGCTCAATCTGCTCTCGACTCTGCGCGAGTTTCAGGCCTTGGGCCAGGGCAAGATCGAGGTGATCCGCCACGAGGTCGAGCCGTTCAGCGAAGAAGCGACCCGGGCCGAGCAGCAGTTCGGCATTCGGCCCATGACGGTCGACTGGCGCACGCGCGGAACCCACTCGCGGGACGAGATCTTCTTGGGCCTGGCATTCACCTGCGGTTTGGACAAGGTCGTGATTCCGTCTCTCGATCGCGGCATTCCGGTGGAATATGAGGTGGTGCGCTCGATCGCCACGGTCAGCCAGCAGAAGCGCCGCAAGCTGGGCGTGCTGACGACCGACGCCAAGCTGTTCGCAACCTTCGACATGCAAACCTTCCAGCCGGGCCGCAACGAACAGATCATCGACGAATTGCAGAAACAATACGACGTGGTGCAGGTCGACCCGGCCAATCCCATCACGGAGACCTACGACGTGCTGTTGGCCGTGCAGCCCTCGTCGTTGGGTCCGGGCCAAATGGAAAATTTCATCGCCGCGGTGAAGCGTGGACAGCCGACCGCGGTTTTCGAGGATCCGTTTCCCTGGATCAATCCCGAGGTGCCCGGCACCAGCGCTCCGAAACAGCCCCCCGGAGCCGGCAACCCGTTCACGCAGCGCACGCCGCCACAGCCCAAGGGCGACATCACCCTGCTTTGGAAACTGCTGGGGGTCGACTTCTCGGGCGCCAACGTCGTCTGGCAAAGCTACAATCCCTATCCCAAGCTGGGCGCCATTCCGCACGAATGGGTGTTTATCGACCAAGGCTGCGGCGCCAAGGAGCCGTTCAACCTCCGCGACCCGATCAGCGCGAAGTTGCAGCAGGTGCTCTACCTGTTTCCCGGCTCGGTGGCGGGTTTGAATTCCTCCTCGCTGACGTTCACCGAATTGGTTTCGACCGGCGATCACACGGGCACGATCCGCTTCGATCAGTTGATGGAGCGCAGCATGATGGGGCAGCCGCGCATGAACCCGGACATTCCGCTGCTGGAACGCCCGACCAATGACAAGTACGTGCTGGCGGCCCAGATCCACGGGACGCTGAAGCCTGACGCGATGCCGATGTCCGACAAGCCGGCCGCCCCACAGCAGGCCGCCGCGGACCAGGATGCACAGGCGGACGACAAGCCCGAGGCGGCGAAACCGGCCGAGAGCCAGCCGGACGAGGCGCCGTCAGCCGAGACCAAGCCGGCCGACGCGAAGCCGGCCGAGGCAACACCCACTGAGACCAAGCCGGTCGAGGCGCCCAAGACCGACGGCAAAATCAACGTGGTGGTGGTTGCCGATATTGACTGCCTGTATGGGGCATTCTTCCAGTTGCGTGCCCGGGGGGACGAGCCGGAGGACGAGTTCGATTTTCATTTCGACAATGTGCCGTTCGTGCTCAACGTGCTGGACGTGTTGGCCGGCGACGAGCGTTTTGTCGGCATTCGCACGCGTCGGCCGTCGCACCGCACGTTGACCAAGGTGAGCGACAGCACGGATAAATTCCGCAAGCATGCCGACGAGGTGCGCGAGAAGTATTTGAAGGATTTCGAACAGGCGCGGACCAAGGCGCAGAAAGAGTTCGACGACAAAATGGCCGCGCTGAAAAAGCGCGAGGGGATCAATCGGCAGCAGGCGACCATCGAAATCCTCACGGCGCAGCAGGACGGCCAGCGGAAGCTGGATATCAAGGTCGAACAACTCAAGAAACAACGCGACGCCGAAGTCAAGAAATCGCAGCGCGATCTGGAGATGGCCATCGGCAAAGTCCAGGACAGTTACAAGCTGTGGGCCGTGTTGCTGCCGCCGATTCCGCCGTTGCTGGTGGCCCTGTTCGTGTTCTTCAACCGCCGCGCCGGCGAGCGCGAGGGAGTTTCCAAGGCTCGCCTCCGATAGCCAAAAGAAAAGCAACGCGAACTCGGCCGGCCCGGCTCGAACGGCGGCGCGTTTCGTGGCCTGGACCGCCGGGAGCAAAAGTCAGTCAGGAAGGAAGTCCCATGCAAGACAAAGAAAACCGCAAAACACTCACGTTTCTATTGGTGGCCGCCATGGCGCTGCTCGTGGCCTGGGAGCCTTGGCGCCCGGCACCCATGGCCACCGATGCGCCGGCGGACGTCGGCCAGAAACTCTTTCCCGACTTCCAGAACCCATTGGCCGCCAAGAGTCTCGAGATCGTGAGCTTCGACGAAGACACCGCGTCGCTGAGCGATTTCAGAGTGGCGCAGGTGGGCGGGGTGTGGTCGATTCCTTCGCACAGCGACTATCCGGCCGATGCCGCCGACCACATGGCCCAAGCCGCCACGGCACTGCTGGACGTCGAGATTCTCAACCTGGCCAGCAACAAGCCGGGCGATCAGGAACTCTACGGCGTGATCGCGCCCGATGCCAAGCTTCGTCCGGGCATGGTTGGCGTCGGCCTGCGGATCACGGTCAAGGACGACAAAGACCGGGTGTTGGCCGACCTGGTGATCGGCAAAGAAGTCAAGGACCAGCCCGCGCAACGCTACGTGCGCCGCGCCGACCGCGACCAGATTCTTTTGGTCAACGTCAAGACCGACAAGTTTTCGACCAAATTCGAAAACTGGATCGAAAAGAATCTCTTGAAGCTCAATGCCTTCGACGTGCGGCAACTCGAGCTCAACGATTATTCGCTGTCCGAAAGCCTGACCAACCAAGGCGTGAGACTGCTGATCCATAAACGCAGCCGGATGAAGCTGGGCTATGACGACGCCAAATCGGCTTGGAGCCTGTTGGACATGGCCGAATTCGATCCCAAGGGCGAGCCGGTCCCCGCCAAGCTGGAAGACGACGAGGAGCTCAACTCCGAAAAACTAAACACCCTCAAAACGGCCTTGAACGACTTGCAAATCGTCGACGTGCAACGCAAGCCCAAGGGACTCAGCCAGGATTTGCGGGCCAGCGAAGAACTGGTCAAGGATAACGAGGCGCAGATGTCGCTGGTCGAGCGGGGCTTCTACCCGGTCGGCGAAAACAACGAAATCTATTCCAGCGAGGGCGAAGTCACCTGCACGACCAAGGACGGAGTGCGCTACGTGCTGCGCTTCGGCCGTCTGGCCGGAGGCGAGGAGACCAAAAGCGAAAAGAAGCCGGACGAGAAAGAAAAGAGCAGCCCGGCCCTGAATCGCTACTTGCTCGTGATGGCCCAGTTCGACGAATCCCAGATCGCCCAGCCGGAACTCGAAACCGTGCCGGGCGAGGATCAGCCGGCCGATGGGACAAAACCGGCGGAAGACAAACCGACGGAAGACAAACCGGCTGACGCAAAAGGCGACGACGAAAAAGTGCCCGAGAAGAAAACCGCCGACGACGAAACGAAAGCCGAAACGCCGGTAGCCAAAGACAAGGCGGCCGCGGAAGAAAAGCCGGAAGCGAAGGGCGAGGCCAAGCCGGCCACTCCGGACGAAGAGAAGCGGATTGCCATTCAAAAAGAAAACAAGCGCAAGCAGGACTCCTACGACAGCGCGATCAAAAAAGGCCAGGATCGCGTCAAGGAGCTCAACGAACGCTTCGCCGATTGGTACTACGTCATCTCCGACGACGTGTACAAAAAGATTCACTTGGGCCGCAGCGAGATCGTGAAGAAGAAAGAAACCAAGGAAGTCGCGGAACCCAAGTCGGGCGGCCTGGGCGAACTGAAGGAGCTCGAAAAAGGGCTCAAGCCCGATCCGGAAGCACCGCAAAAGTAAACCGGGCGTCGAGAGGCCACGCCCGCCTGAGCACGCTCGCGCCGGCACGATCCGGCGTCAAGCCGATACGACGGTCCCCAATTCGCGCAAAAACTCCAGCGTGAAAATCCCCGTGTCGTGGCCGTCGCTGAAGGCGATCGAATAGGCGTAATTGCCCACCGGTTTCATACCCAATATCTTCAGCGGGCGAGCCTCGGCCAGCGAGAGCACTTGCAGGCCGTGGGTCGGCTCGGGCGGCTTGGCTCGTTTCTCGCGGCAAGTGGCGCAGGGGCACGCCGCGCGCAGTGCCGAAAAAGTGCTCTCGCGCTGCTGGCCGTCGCTCCACTCGATCCACAGCCGGTCGCCGCCGCGGAGCTCGAGTTTGTTGGGTCGCAGATCCATCGGCCGATGCGTCGCTTTCGTTCTTGAGGCTAACCCGCTTATCCCAATGCTTCTAGCGCGGCCAGTAGCCGCTCGATTTCCGCACTCGTGTTATAGTGCAGCAGCCCCAGGCGCACGAGCCCCGCCGGCTCCAGCCCCAGCGCCTCGGTCAACTGCAGGGCGTAGAAATTCCCGTGCCAGGCAAAAATGCCGTGGGCCGCCAGATGGTCGGCCAGCGCAAGCGGCGAGAGCCGGCGGTGTGTGATCGAAACCGTGGGCACGCGCTGGTCGAACCGTGCCGGATCGGTGATGCCCCAGATGCGCACGCTGGGCAACGCGGCCAGCCCGGCGATCAGTTGGCCGCACAATTGCCTCTCGTAGCAGCCGATTTCTCGAAACGCCGCGACCAGGGCGGCCCGGCGGTCGACGGCCTCGGGCGCGCTGCGCCTTCCCAAATCGGCCAGATAGTTGATCGCCTCCAGCGCGCCGGCGATGCCCTCGTGGTTTTGCGTTCCGGTCATCCATTTGTCCGGCAGCGTGTCGGCGGCGGGTCGAACCTTGTAAGCCTCAAGCGCGTCGAGCAATTCTCTCCGGCCCCACAGCAGGCCCACGTGCGGCCCGAAAAACTTGTACGCCGAGCAGGCCAGATAGTCGCAATCCCAAGCCGTGACGTCCACCAGCGCGTGCGGGGCATAGTGCACGGCGTCCAGAAAAACCTGGCTCCCCACGGCGTGCGCCCAGCGGCAGATGTCGGCCACCGGATTGATCGTGCCCACGGCGTTCGAGGCGCAACCGACGGCCACCAGCCGCGTGCGCGTCGAAAGTTTTTCGCGCAATTGATCCAGCTCCAGCGTGCAATCGTCGGAGCGCAGGTCGACATAGTGCACCCTCGCGCCGGCGTCACGCGCCGCCAAGACCCAGGGGGTCACGTTGGCATCGTGATCCAAGCGGGTCACGATCACCTCGTCGCCGGCACGCCAGGTGCGCGCCAGCGCCCGGCTGAAGGCGAAGGTGAGCGTCGTCATGTTGGCGCCGAAGATCGTCGCTTCTGCTGAAGCGGCGCCCAACAGATCGGCCACGGCCTGGTGGGCCGCCTCCAACAGCGCGTCGCTGGCGCGGCTGGTCGCGAATCGGCCGCCGTGGTTGGCATTGGTCTCGCTCATGTAACGGCCCACCGCTCGGATCACGCGATCCGGCACCTGGCTGCCGGCCGGGCCGTCCAGATAAACGGCCGGCCCATCATCAAACGGCCGCCCCAGCGCCGGAAACTGATCGCGACACCACTCGACCGGAAACGTTTTGGATGCCAATGCGGACATACGCCGATGTACCTCGCCCAAAAATCCTCAAGACACGACTTCCTGATCCGAATCGCGCCAGTCGGTGACGAACATGCACCCAGGGCTGTGCGCGATCGCAAACTCGCAACGCGCCTGGCAGAGTGCCAGTTGCGGCGTCACCCCGCAAGCCCAAAACACGGGCACTTCGCCCGGGTGCACCGTCACCGGGTCGCCGAACTCGGGTCGTGCCAGGTCGCGAATGCCCAGGGCCGCCGGATCGCCCACGTGCACCGGTGCGCCGTGCATCGTGGGATACCGGCTCGTGATCGCGATCACGCGCTCGAGCGCCTCGGGCCGATAAGGCCGCATGCTCACCACCAGCTCGCCCGCAAAACGCCCGGCGCGCTGGCAGGGGCGCGACGTGCGATACATGGGCACGTTGCGGCCCTCGGACAAATGTCGCACCGGCAGGCCCTCGCGCAGCAAAGCATTCTCGAACGTGAACGAGCAGCCGAGCAAGAAACTTACCAGATCGTCGCGCCACCATCGGCCGACGTCGGTCGGCTCGAGCGCTTCGGGTTGTCCCCGGCGAAACACGCGATAACGGGGCAGATCGCGGCACAAATCGGCCGCGGGCGCCGCGGCGCGCGGCTCGGGATCGCCCGGCGCCGTTTGTACCAACAGCGGACAGGGGCGCGGATTGAGCCGGCAGAACTCGGCGAAGTCGGCCGCGTCATCCGCCGGCAAGATCACCAGGTTGGCCTGCACGAACCCCCGCGCCAGCCCAGCCGTGGGACCGGTCCACCGCCCGGCGCGAAACGCCGCCCGCAGCTCGGCCGGAGCCATGCCCGAGAGTTCGTCGAGCGTCATGGGTTGCATCGTTCGTCGACGAACCGTTTGCCTTTGCCCTCGACGCGCGGCAGACTACCGGCCGGCACCGCCTGGACTTCTACTTTCAAACCCAGCCGCAAGCGCAATTCGGTCGCCACGCGCGTGGGATCGTTGAGGTGGTCTTCGATCTCGACCATCAAATGGTCCATCTCGCGCTGCTTGCGAACCGTCATCCGATACTCGACCACTTCCGGAAAGCTTCGCAGCACTTGTTCGACCGAACTGGGAAACACGTTGACCCCGCGAATGACCATCATGTCGTCGGCGCGGCTGAGCACTCCGCCCGGCAGGAACACGAAACGGTTGGGCCCGGGATGTTGCCAACTGGGTCGCACCAGATCTCCGGTGCGATAGCGAACCGTGGGGCTGCCGGCGCGGCCCAAATTAGTCAGCACCAGTTCGGCCAGTTCGCCCTCGGCGGCCGGCGCGCCGGTTTCGACCGAGAGAAACTCGGCGATGAAATCGTTTTCGTTCACGTACAATCCCGCGCCTTGCCGGTCGCCATAGCCCCAGGGCCCGACCTCGGTGGCCCCCGCGTGATCCAGCACGCGGGCTCTCCAGGCCGCCACGATTCGGGCGCGAATCGCCGGCTCCGAGCCGCCCGGCTCGCCCGCCAGAATCATCTGCCGGACCTCCAAGTCGCCGACGTCGATTTGATTGTCCGCGGCGACTTCGGCCAGGTGCAGGGCATAGCTGGGCGTGCAAAAGATGGCGGTCGCTCGGCTGCTGCGCAACAATTCCAAACGGGCCAGCGTGTTCAGGCCTCCGCCCGGCACGACCAGGCAGCCGCGCGCGCAGGCGGCGTCGAAGGCACTCCAGAAACCGACGAAGGGTCCGAATGAAAAAGCCATGAACACGCGATCGCCCCGTTCGATGTCGGCCGCGTCGAGCACGAATTGCCAGCAGTCGATCCACCAGGCCCAATCCTCGGCCGTGTCGAGCACGACCAGCGGACGGCCGCGCGTGCCGGACGTCTGATGGAATCGCGTGTAGTGCTCCAGCGGAAAGGTCAGGTTGGCGGCCAGCTCGCCCGACGGGCGCGAGCTGAGCAGTTCGTCCTTGAAGGTGAACGGCAACTCGTGCAATGCGTCGAGCGACGCCAGCGGTCCATCGGCGGCTTGCAATTCGAGCGCGGAAATCCGCGCGAGTTTTTCGGCATAAAAACGATTCTGCGGCAGGATGGCCCGCAGCAGACAGTTGAGGCGCGCCCGCTGCCGCTCTGTCAGCTCGGCTCGGTCGAGCGCCTCGATCTGGCGCCGTTCTTCGTGGGTCGTGGTGATCATGTCTTCAATCATAAGTCCGGCGGCGCACCGGGGCCAGCGGGCCGGGCCGAAGGCATCGCAATTGACCGTTGGAAAAATGGGACAGGCACCTCGCGTCCGCACTGTTTTGTGCGCCCTTCCTTTGACCGACTCGGAGGCGAGTCCCATTTTTCAACCGTCTGCGAACAGGGCTGCGTTTCGGCCGACCGGCTTGGTAGAATGCTCACCGCCGCGCGGGACGTTTCCGCCTCGGCGACGATCCGCTCGACACCCCAGCCAGCTTGCTCCTCATGCACGACACGCCGCGCAAAGCTTCTTTGCTGGTCATCTTTCTGACCGTGTTTATCGATCTGTTGGGCTTCGGCATGGTGCTGCCGCTGCTGCCGATCTATGCCAAGGATTTCGCCTTTCAACTGGGCCTGGAAGAAGGACACTCGCGGATCGGCCTGTTGATCGGCCTGTTGATGTCCAGTTTTTCGCTGATGCAGTTCGTGTTCGCGCCCTTGTGGGGACGGCTTTCCGATCGCATCGGCCGGCGGCCCGTGCTGATGGTCGGCCTGGCTGGGTCGGTGGTGTTTTATACGATGTTCGGCATCGCCACGATTTTCAAAAGCCTGCCGCTGCTGTTCGTCTCGCGCATCGGGGCCGGCATCGCCGGCGCGACGATCTCGACCGCGCAGGCTTATATTGCCGACGCCACGAGCCTGGAAAATCGGGCCAAGGGCATGGCCCTGGTCGGCGCCGCGTTTGGCCTGGGCTTTACTTTTGGGCCGCTGTTCGGATTCCTGGCCGTGCCCAGCGGCACGGGCGATCCGGGGCCCGGGCCCGGCTATGCCGCGGCGGGCCTTTCGGCCTGCGCGCTAGTGCTGGCGTATTTCAAATTGCCCGAGAGTCTCAAGCCGGGCAACCAGGCCACGGGCCGCCGCTGGTTCGATCGCAGGGCGCTGGGCGTCGCGCTGGCCACGCCGGCGATCGGCGTGTTGCTTTTGGCGATCTTTGTTTGCATTTTTGCCTTCGCCAATTTCGAGTCGACCCTGTCGCTGATGGTCAGCGACGCGGGCGTGGGCTATGGCTTCGATTTTGGCGAGGTCTGTCTGACCTTCGCGTTCGTCGGATTCGTGCTCACGCTGGTGCAAGGCGGCATCGTGCGGCGGATGTCGGGCCGCGTGTCCGAATCGGTCATGGCCATCGCCGGCACGCTGGTCGAGATCGTCGGCTTTGTCCTTTTGGCCCGGGCCGCCACGCACGCGTCGTTGGGGATGCTCTTGGGCGGATTGGCGGTGGTGGTGACCGGCTTTGCGTTTATTACGCCGTCACTCAATTCGCTCTTGTCGCGTTGGTCCGATCCAACGAAGCAGGGTGGCATTTTGGGCATCGGCCAAAGCATCGCCTCGCTGGCCCGCATCGTGGGCCCGATGGCCGGCGTGCCGTTGTTCGAGAACCGCCCCTTGGCCGAGAGCCTGGGCCTGAAGTCAGCCGTCATGCCCCTGGCGCTGGCCACCGCCCTGATGGCCCTCGGCCTGCTGCTAGTGATCATCGCCTCCCGCCGCGGGCGGGACTATGGGGCGGCGGGGGAGTAGAGACTGCGCGTTCGCCGAGAGGACGCGTTGCGGCGGCGAATTGCGAAGAAGCGACGGTTTTTCGATGTTAGTGTCTCGCCTGGATCGCCTGACCCTAAGATTGACAAGTGTTTCTCGGGCTCCTCAAATGCACTGGGATGGTTCTTGCCCCGGTGGCTTCTTCCTACACGCGGAATCGGCCGCACTTTTTTGATCCGAAGGTTTGGCACAGAAGGTATCTACTTCGAACCTATGTCGCGGTCTGCCGGTACAACGAGAATCGCCGCCGACATCGCCCGGAGAAGTCTCTGGGCGGCTCTAAATACTTCGCTGCGCATCTACCATCCAGCACGTACTTGGATGCGTTACAGCTATGAGTCGTTTGGTGAAAATCCTTACCAACCTCGCGTCGCCCAGAAGGTCGTCGGCTTGGCATTCTTGAGCGCCGTTTCGGCATGGGAGGAGTTTGTAGAGCGAGTGTTCCTGGGCTATTTGGCAGGAGCCATAGCTGGTAACGGGTATGCCCCCAAGCTCACGGTCGGCCCCTGCCGCAACCGGTCGCACGCACTACGGATTCTCGGCGCAGTCGGAGGCGGCGATCCCCAGCGTTTTTTGCGATGGAACGACTGGGCGTGGGTCAAACACGTTGCGTCAGTTTACTTTCGAGACGGTGAGCCCTTCGCTTGCCTGGACGAAGTAACGGTCGCTCGTCTGCGCGACGCTCAAGTCATTCGCAACCGAGTCGCGCACGATTCCGCCAAGGCCCGAAGCCAATTCAAGCGATGCGTGAACGCCTTGCAAGGATGCTTACTCGACCAACCTCTACCACGCGGATTCTCGCCAGGCGAGTTCTTGGCAAATGATTCTCCCAGTGAATGTTTTGGCCGGTTCGACATCTATCCCGCCGATGACCACACCTATGGAGATTTTTTCGAGTTCTTTATATCCATGTTTTTTGAAGCGTCGGTGGTATTATGTCCGCCGCCAAAGGGGCTCGGCGCATAATCAAGGCGTCGTCTCAGCACACCTCCCAATAACAGCCTATGGCCTAGGGCCTGTTACTGGCCATCATCGCCGCCAGCCGCGGATGCGACTATCGTCCGGTGGCGGAGTAGCGGCGCGCGACATTGTCGACAGGACTTGCCGCGGCGGCGAATCTCGACAAAGCAACGGTTTTCGGGACTGTTTGACTCGGCGTGCTGCAAAGACTAATGCGCGTCGGTCTGTCGGACCTCCGCAGGTTCGGTGTCCCCTGAGGATCGCCCACGTATGGTCAGCGATTCGCACGGTCGTCTCAAAGTGCCGCATATTTCTGCCTGCCCTATCGCAGTCCAACTTTTCATTGACGTTCACGAACACGGCAAATTGATTGATTTCCGCAAGCTAGACGGCTAGTTTGCGGCAATTGCCGCCCGCTCTTCTGCGGTCTAATTAGTAGTTCGGCGTGACGAGGCGCGCTGCGGAGCGGCTGGTTGGCCAAGGGCCGGGCATTATAATGGCGACCGCCCTTGCTGGACCGGCTCAGGCGGGCGGGGAGACAGCGGGACACACCATGAGCTTCATTCTTCGCTTCGGCGTGGCGGTCGCGTTGGCCACAGCCGCGGCATGGGCTCTCCCGCCCGGCGAGTCCAAGAAGGAAGTCCGCTGCCTCGACGTCCACAAGAACGACCAGCTCGACGAAGCTCAGCTTGCCGCTTGGGTGAAAGCAAGCCAGCCAATTGTCCGGCGAACGAATGTGAACGGACGGTGTCCTTCAGAAGAACGGGTGAAGACCAAGACCAATAAGGCAGTCGACGATAGGGGCGAGTTCAGCCCGCGCGGCACCCGTCGTACAATACGTTCGTGAAGAAGCGGCGAGCATTCCCCAATGAGCAAGAGACGCGATCCAAACCAAATGCTGCTCGATCTGGCCCGAAACGAAGGGCCGGACGTTGTGCATCTTCCATATACGCCTGAGTTTGAAGCCGTTTGCCAGCGATTCAATCCAGCAGCCACCATTGAAGACAAGCATCGCATTTGGGAGAAACTGCTTGGTCTCAAAGAGGTGGACACCTCGCCAGCCGAAGCAGTCGTCCCCACTCAGGTAGCTCCTGCGACCGCCCGTCAGCCCGAGCCCTCGGCGGTGCCGACGAGTCCGCCCGCGCGGACTTCTCGTGCCACTGAAGAGAGCGGCTTGCTCTTCCCTATTCATGACCCAATTCCCGAACTTCAACCCTGGTCGACTCCCCATGAGCCCGATCTGCCGCCTGAACAAGCTGAGCGTCGGCGGAAGATGTTGGCGGACATCGCCAACTCGTACCTGGCGACCCATGAACAACGAGTCGCTCATATTCTTCAAAGATTCCCCGAGACACGCGACAGCGACACTTCGCTGTGCATTAGGTACTGGAAGATGTTTCAGGCGGACGTGCTCGAACACTGGCAGCCGCTTGAACTGGAAGTGCTTTATGAGCTCGACCGCATCGAGACAATTGGTCGGGTTCGGCGGATGATCCAGAACGAGTTGCGGCTCTTCCGAGGCGTAGAGGAGACGCGACGCGCTAGAGAAGCGATGCAGGCCGAGTTTCACGAGTACCTTGCCGCGCATCGCGATTCACTCCCGGAAGTTCGCTTCTACCTGGACGAAACAGGCAATGAGGGCGACAAAACCTACACTGGGATCGCCGGTGTGTGCATCATCAATTGGAAGCAGTTTGAGAAGCACCATGCCGCGTTGGAGCAGTGGCGCTCGAAGCAGGCCTGGGCTGAGACGATCCACTTTTCCGACACTGGTGCGGACAAGGTAGATCGGGCGGTGTCTCTGCTTCAACAACTCCGTTCTCGGCGCTCGGGCGTTCTGTTCCTCGGCTACTCGTTGGCCTCTCGTGGCCGCACGCACCAAGATCTATTCTCTTTGTTTATTCAGCTTGTCGTGGATTCGCTGAAGTACCTCCGTCAGTGCAACTGCCTAACGGAGAACCGCAGCGTTCGTGTCATCAAGGAAGCTGATTCAGGCTTCGACTCCCTGTTCCTGCATAAGATGACGAAGCAACTCAGCGAGGTTGTGGCGCTGGAGTTCCCGGGCGAATTGACTGTCCTGCCTGTGGAGGCCGTCCCGAAGGGCCGCACAGTCCTTCTCGAATGTGCCGACCTGATCGCGGGCGGAATGCAGCGCCGCGCTTTGGGCAAGGGTCGCAACCCGAAAGACCGGCTCGCGGAGGCGGTCATGAATGTGACCGGCTTCGAAGACCCCGCGGACGCGGGTACGATCTTCAAGTATCACGCGGTTACACGTTGATAATTCTTCGAGGCGTGACCGGAATCTATGCGCTTAATTGCTTCGGTCACATCGCCCGGTGCATTCAACAGGGCGATGCTGCTCCGATGCGGCCTGGCCCAGCATTCCTCCTCGTCGCAAGAACGCGCGGGAACAGCCTTGATTCTTGCGAATCCCATCACACCTTCCATTTTTGACATGCCCGGGGAGCGTGCGGAAAACCCTATGCCGCGCTAGGGACCTCGGCCTGATCTGGCGGGGCCTGGCGAAAGGTCCTGGGTGCTGGCGTCGTAGTTCGTGAGGTTGTCGCCGAACTGGCTGGTGGGCGCGGCGGCCGCTCTGGCCTTCGTTTCCAGCGCGCCGGTGTGTCGGAGCGACGCCCGTACTTTGCCGTTGCGAGTGACTGAAGCTCGACCACCGCCTCATCATCCTGGACGAGCAGGTGCTCCACATGAATCTGCGCGCCCTGTGGAAGAACTTGACCG
>JBGQKM010000169.1:0-13372 GCA_041499515.1 Planctomycetia bacterium
ATTGGGCTTCGGCCGTGTCCTGACGCGCCACGGTTTCGTCCTCGTCGTCCGGCGAGATCAGCGGGCGCTCTCGCGCGGCCCAGGCCGCCGCAACGCCCAGCAACAGGCATCCGACCGCGGCCGCCACCCACCGCGCCACGTTCCGCCGCCGCAAACGGGGCATGGCCGAGGTCCGCATCGCCACGGCCAGCCGCTGGGTCGCCATCCGCCGGGCTTCGACCGTGCTGGGCAAATCCTCGCCCCCCCAGCCCTCGAATTCTTCGCCCGGATCGTCTTGAAACAGCTCGATCGAGATCAAGCGCAACTCGTGCAGCAGTTGCCGCGGAGTGGCATAGCGCTCGTCGGGGTCCTTGGCCAGCATCTTGTGCACCACGCGACTGACCGCCAGGGGCAGATCGGGCCGGATGTTTTCCAGCCGCTGCGGCGGCACTTGCAGATGCTGCACGGCGATGCTCACCGGCGTCTCGCCTCGAAAGGGCGGCTCGCCCGAGAGCATCTCATAGCACGTGACGCCGAGCGAATAGATGTCGCTGCGCGTATCGAGCGGTTTGCCCTCGGCCTGTTCGGGGCTCATGTACAACGGCGTGCCCATCGTGATGCCGACCTGAGTCAGATGCAGCGTGTCCTCTTGGCTGTAGAGCCGCGCCAGGCCGAAGTCGGCGACTTTCACGTCGCCGGTGGAGGCCAGCATGATGTTTTCCGGTTTGATGTCGCGGTGCACGATCCCGCGTTCGGCCGCCTTGTGCAGCGCCGCCGCGACGTGGCGCACGATGGCCAGCACCTTGGGCAACTCGGGCGTGCCCCGCCGCGCCAGCAGCTCGGCCAGGTTCAATCCTTGCACGTATTCCTGGGCGATGAAGTGCACGCCCTCGGCAAAACCCACTTCGTAGATTTGCACGATGTTGGCGTGCACCAATTGGGCCGCCGCGCGGGCTTCCTGATGAAAACGGGCCACGTACGTGGCGTCGGCGGCCAGGTTGCTGCGCAGAACTTTGACCGCAACCTGCCGGCCGAGCGAGATCTGGTCGGCCAGATAAACCTCGGCCATCGCGCCGCGACCCAATCGCCGCAACAGACGATAGCCGGCCAATTGCCGGCCCGACAGATCGCCATCGCTGGCAGTTTCGGCCACGGGGCTTTTCGGATCCGACATCGATCTTCTCTGAGAAACCAGGTTCCTGCACGCGCCAAACGATCCGAGCTGATCTGCGGGCCGCTCAAGGCGCTGGCCCTCCCCACAAGAGGCAACGGCAAACGCCCGGGGGCCGACACTTCAGTATGAAGCGCCACGGCGGGGCTTACAACCTCAGGCAAACGACGGACGGCAGGGCGGGGCGCGCAATTAGCGGTTCAGTTGCACCGGCCAGTTCAAATGCTTGTGCAGAAAATCAAAAGTGCCGACGCCGTGGATCGTATGGGGTCCGTCAAAATATTCGATCGTGGTCCGCTCGGGGATTTTGAGATCGGCATACAGCAGGCGAATTTTGGCAAACTCGTACGAAACCCAGGTGTCGGGACCCACGCCGTCGCGATGCCCCCGCTCGACCATGAACGGCCGCGGGGCGATCAGGGCGGCCATTTCGGCATAGTTGTACGTGTTGCCCAAGTCGAACTCGAAAATCTCATACTCGCCCGAGGGGACGTAGCTGTACGACGAATCGGTCGAGGCGTTCTTCCAGATCCATTCGTTGAAATCGGCCGAGCAAATCGACAGGCAATAGCGTTCGACCAGCGCCGGCACGCGCATCGCCGTCTTGCCGCCGTACGAAAGACCATAAAACGCGATCCGCTGGGGATCGACCTGCGGCAAACCGGCGAGCCAATCGACCAATTGCTGGTGCTGCGGCACGATGATCGAATAGAGCGTCTTGCCCAGCGGGTTGGCCTTGCGCTGCAGCGTGCGGAACTTGTCGTTGAACTTGTATGGGTTTTGCGGCGCGTAGACGATGAAACCCCGTTCCGCCAGCCGGCAAGCATATTGATTGTAGGCCGGATTGCTGGTCTTCGGATCGGCCACGTCGGTCGGCCGGCCCTCGAGCCCATGCTGGCAAACGACCACCGGCCGGCGCTCGCCCGGCTTGATATCCTTGGGCAACAGCAAAATGCCGTACGCCAGCACGTCGGGAAACACGTCCAGCACCACTTCGTGGCCGGTATACAAGGGCTCGTCATAGATCTGCCGCGTGCGGGCATTGGGCGGCAGCAAGGGCCGCTCGAAGCGGCCGATCACTTCGTCGTAGAACCGCTGCCGATACGGCACGGTCGAAGCCTTCCATTTCTCAATATCGCGCGACCCGCGATCGGCCTGCGACCACAATTGCCCGCGGGTTGTCTCGCCCTGGCGCAGCAGGTGCTGCGTATCCTCTTTGATCTCGTCGAACAGCCGCGCCAGCCGGGCCTGGTTATCGAACTCTTTCTGCAAAGAGGTCGGTGGTGCCGAGAGCGGCGCCAACCGCGAACCGCCGGCCAGCGCCGCCAGAAATTTCTCCAACGCCAACGCACTGCCCGGCGGGCCGACGCCCTCTTGGCTGGCCACCAACTCGAAGCCGTGGGCCATCGGCAATCCGGCCACCAGCGCGCGGGCCCGATCCAATTCGCCCTGCAGCGTGGCCACGCTGGGCGTGGTCAGCCGGCCCGGCGCGGCCGAGCCGCCGCGGCCGTCGTGCGGCTTCGGCGGTCCGGAAACTTCTGGCACTCTGCTGGCCTCGATCACTAGCGCCCGCGGCGCCACCAGGCTGGCCAATTCCGCGTCGCCAAACTGGTCCAACAGCCCAAACACGTTGCGATAAATCGGTTCCTGCCACAGGTCTTGGCGCGAGTCGAGATAGCCGCTGACCAGCGCCGCGTCGATCCGCGTGTCGAGCGCCGCGGCGTACAGAGCCAGCAAGCCCCCCTCGCCGTAGCCCACCACCCCGATCGCGCCGTCGTTCGCGCCGGCCTCGTGCACAAACCAGTCGACGGCCGCCAAAACTTTCTGCGTCTCATAGCCGATCACGTGCCGGCCCATTTCATAGGCGGGCCGATACAAAAACTCGCGATGCGGCTGATTCGTCGCGCGCGGGCCAATCGCCGAGTGCGTGTCGGCCCGATCCACTAGCGCCGGAACGATCACGCGGCAACCGCTCTCGGCCAGCCGCCGGGCGAATTGCGCCTCCGGCGCGATGCCCGGCGCGAGCCCGGCCAATTGTTCGGGCGTTTGGTCGGCGTCGGGCAGGGCGACAACGTCGGCCACGGCGCGCGTGTCTTTGGGCACCAGCAGCAGTCCTTCGCCGTGCACGCCGCGGACCGCCGGCCAGCGAACGGCAAACGCCTCGAAACGTTCGCCCCGCCCGACCAGCGCCGGTTGCGAAGTGGTGGCCACCAGCTCGATGGCCGTGACCTTCGCGCGCGGGTCGTGGGCTCCGATGATCTTGGCCAGGCGGGCCCGATTGGGCGCGACCGACGCGTTATATTTTTCCGCCGACGAGACGTCGCGCTTCCAGTGCCGCGGCCGCTTGCCGACCGATTCGGCGATCTCGCCGAGCAAGAACCGGTCGATGCCGGCGACCATCTGCTCGGCCAGGTCGCCCTGCATTTCCAGGTTTTGCGTGCCGGGCAAAGGATCGGCCCAGGCCAACGAACCAGAAAACGCCAAGGCACAAAAGACCGCGAGCGAAAGAGTCCGGCGGTTCATGACGCGTCTCCCAAGGGCATGGCCGATGATCTTGCCAGCGATAGCCGGCGGGGCAAGCCGGTTTGCAGTCTAACATGGCCGCGGGGGTGCTTCCACCACGGTGGCCTTGGTTGGCCCCGAGAGTTCGGGCCGGCTACAATGCGAATCGTCGATGACGATGAAAATCGCGGGCCAACGCATGTCATCGCCAATTTTCAGCCGGGAGTGTTTTCACCAGGAGACCTGCCATGAGCGCGCCACTAGATCGTACCCGCCGTGAGTTTTTGCAGACCACGCTGGCCGCGGCCGCCTGGGCCTCGGGCGCTGGGGTGTCGTCGCTGGCGGCTGCCGAAAACACTCGTAGTCTGAAAAAAGCGGTGAAATACGGGATGATCAAAGTCCCGGGCGCTTCGATCGAAGATAAATTCAATCTAATCAAGTCGCTCGGGTTTCAAGGGGTCGAGTTCGACAGCCCCAGCGACGTCGACCGGCAGCAAGCGGCCCATGCCCGCGACGCCACGGGCATCAAGATTCACGGCGTGATCGACTCGGTCCATTGGCGGATTCGCCTGTCGGACCCCGACGCGGCGGTGCGGGCCCAGGGGGTCGCGGCTTTGCGCACTGCGATCGACGACGCCAAATTTTACGGCGCCGACACCGTGCTGTTAGTGCCCGGCAAGGTGAGCAATCCGGATACGGAAAACTTCGATCAGTGCTACGCCCGTTCGCAGCAGGAGATTCGCAAAGTGATTCCGCAGGCCAGCGATGCCGGCGTGAAGATCGCCATCGAGGTGGTGTGGAACGACTTTATCACCAGCCCCGAACAACTCATCAAGTACGTCGACGACTTCCAGACGCCGACGATCGGGGCGTATTTCGATTGCAGCAATATGCTCAAGTACGGCGTGCCGGCGGCCACCTGGATTCGCAAGCTGGGCAAGCGGATGCTGAAATTCGACTTCAAGGGCTACAGCCACAAGAAGCAGTGGGTGCCGATCGGCGAAGGGGACGAAGATTGGCCCGAGGTGCTCAAGGCGCTGGACGAGGTGGAGTACCACGGCTGGGCCACGGCCGAAGTTGCCGGTGGCGGCGAAAAAGAACTGCGCGACGTCGCCGACCGGATGAACCGCGTGCTCGAACTGACCTAAGCGGCCCATCGCATCACGCGCCGCTGCGCAATCGCGCGGCGGGGTCTTGCCGGTAATAACCGCGCAATAGCTCATAAAGCCGCGGATGTTCGTCGCGCAACTCGACGGGGCAATCGAAAAAACACTCGGTGGCCACCGCGAAAAACTCAGCTTCGCTGTCCGCCCCATACGTGTCCAACAGCGTGGCGTGCCCCGCTTCGGCATCGGTAATGAGCTGCTCGTATTCGGCGGTCATCACATCGTGCCAGCGGCGGCGCTGGTGCGGATCGGCCAGCGGGGGCGTGCCGTTAGTGCTGCGATCGAGCATGTCGATCTGATGGGCGAATTCATGCCACACCAGGTTGCGGCCCCGGCCCGGATGTCGCGCGTCGCGGCGCACGTCGGCCCACGACAGGACCACCGGTCCGCGATACCAGGCCTCGCCCAGCCGCGACGATTCGCCGGCAATCGACCAACCCTCGTACCAGCGCTCCTCGGGCACCGCGTAGCCGGAAGGATAAATCAGGATCGACAGCACATTGGCAAACGGCTCGCCGTCAAGCGCCAGGGCCATCAGGCAGGCCTGCGCGGCGATGGTGACTTTCATTTCGTCGCTGACTGTCAGGCCCGCGCAGCCTTCCCAGTTTTTTTCAGCGACGAAAACCTGCACGTTGTCTCGCAGCCTGGCCTGTTCCTCCGCGGTGAGATAGCGGTAGTGCAAGACGTTTTTGTTCAGAAACGCCAGCCACTCGGCCGGAAAGGGCGCGGCGAGGATTTTGTTGCGCCGCCTTTTTCGCAGCCAGGAAAAAATCATGAGCCTGCAACACGCCTACAGTGTCCAGCCCGATCGATACTCGCGCCGGATGAACTTCGCTGCGTCCGACGTGTTGGTCGCTTGCAGCGCTTCGGCGTCCCACAGCAGCTTTTGGCCGCCCGCGCGATACGACACGTTGCCCAGCAACACCGCTTCGGCCAGAGAGCCGGAATAATCGAAGTTGCAGGTGGTCGGCCCGCGCGATTTGCAGGCCTGGGCCCATTCGGCCCAATGGCCGATCGAGTTGGGAATCGACTCGGCCGGCGGCTTGGGCTCGGCGCCGTCGCTAGTGAAAATCTTACGCGTGCCATAGTCGGCCAGCAGCCGGCCGCTGGCGCCTTCGAAGAGCACGGCCGAAGTCTCGCCGTACGCTTCGGCCCCTTCCGGCTTCCAGGCTCCATGATACCAGGTCATGTGCACCGGCGGCTGGTTGCCGCGGGCCGGAAAATGGTAGTCGACCTGCATGTTGTCCGGCACGTCGTTATCGCCTTGCGAAGTTTTTTCGCCCTTAGCCTCGATGGAAATCGGATAGCGCAGGTCGAGGGCCCAGAACGGCAGATCCATGTAATGGCAGCCGAAATCGGCCAGCGTCCCGCCGCCGAAATCCCACCAGTAGCGCCAATTGAAATGAAAGTGCGACGGATCGAACGGGCGCATCGGCGCCGGTCCGATCCACAGATCGTAATTGACCGTCGCCGGGGGCGTGCCCTGTTTGACGCGCACCCCGGGTCGAATGGCGCCGCCCATCCACACGTGCACGCGCGAGATGGGCCCGATCTGGCCGGCCTTGACGATCTCGACGACGCGGCGATAGTTTTCGCCGGCGTGGATCTGGGTGCCCATCTGCGTGACGGCTTTCTTCTCGGCGGCCAGGTTGCGCATCTGGCGCACTTCGTAAACCGAATGCGCCAGCGGCTTCTCGCAGTACACGTCCAGCCCGCGCCGCAGGGCCCACACGACCGGAATGGCGTGCGAGTGGTCGGGCGTGGAGACGACCACGGCGTCGAGGTTCTTTTCCTGGTCGAGCATCTGACGAAAATCGACGTAGGTCTTGGCCTGCGGAAACCGCTCGGACATTTTGCCCAGGTGCAGCGAATCGACGTCGCACAAAGCCACGATATTCTCGCTGACCAGGTTGTTGATATTGTCGGCGCCTTTGTTGGCCACGCCGACGCAGCCCAGGTTGAGTTTTTCGTTGGGGCCGCGAGCCGCCAGCGCCGGCTGCACGCGTACCAGCGATCCGGACGCCAGCGTGGCCGTGCCGGCCAAGACCGCTTGCCGCAAGAATTCGCGCCGTTGGAAATGCTCGGACATGGTCGTTTGATCTCCGCCTGGTGGGTTTTGGTAGGGGGGGCGTCAACTGCGGGGACTGTCCCCTTCTCTTAGCCGGTTCCGCGCACGCCCCAATTGTGAATGGCACGTCGCGTCGCGTCAACCGAGCGGACCCACGCCAGTTGACCATGGGCGACGATTCCAATCGGTTTGCCGGCTGACGCTGGCGACGAATAACACTACAATTTTCCCCATGAGCATGCCCAGCGATGGTGTCGACCGATTGAGCGAGCCGCTGCGTCAGCCGATCCGCCAATATGCCACCCGATTGCAAGAACTGGCCGGCCCGCGCGTGCTGGCGCTGACCGTCTACGGCGCCGCTTCAGCCGGCACGTTCGATCCCCGCCGCCATACGATTCGCAACGCCGTGGTTTTCGAGACGATCTCTCTCGACCTGCTGCGGCAATTGGCTCAGGAGGGAAAAAGCCTGGGCAAAAGTCGCATCGCCGCACCGCTGGTCTTCACGCCGGCCGATCTGCACGAGTCGTGCGATACCTTTCCACTAGAGTTTCTCGAAATCCAGCAGCAGCACGCGACCATTTTCGGGCAGGATTATTTCGGCCCGCTCACGCTGCCCGCGGCCGATGTCCGTTTGCAGTGCGAACGCGAGCTGAAAGTTCTGCTGATCGGCATGCACCAGGGGTTGTTGGCGTCCGGCGGGCGCGAGCAACATCTGAAAAAACTCGGCGACGACCTGGTTGAGCACCTGGTGCGCACGTTGCGCGGCGTGTTGTGGCTTACCGGGTTGCGCGAGGGCCGGCCGGCGATGGAAGTCGTGCAAGAAATCGAAAAGTTGTTGCAGCGCTCCCTGCCCGGCCTGCGCAGCACGTTGACAGCAACAGACGGCACGCCCTGGCAGCAATTCTGCAATCTCTACGCCGATGTTCAGGCCCTGGGACAGTTCGTCGATGCGCTGTGATCCTTGCCGCCCCCTGGTTTTCGGCGCTCTTTGCCTCGCGCTGTTCGCGCTAGGGCCGGCGCGGGCCCTGGCGGTGGTGAACGTGGCCGACACGGGCGAGTTCGTCGTCGACACGGCCCACGTGATCGACCCCGCCACGCGACAGCGCATTGAGACGTTGCTCACTGCCTTGGAGCAAAAGACGACCGACGAAATCCGGTTGCTTACCGTGCCCACGACCGAGGGGGAGGATATTTTCACATTTTCCCAACGGCACGGCGAAACATGGAAGTGGAGGCACAAAGGGACAAACAGGGCCTTGATCGTTTTCGCGCTGAAGGAACATCAAATCCGGATCCAAACCGGTTACGGACTGGAGGGGAGCCTGCCCGACACCTGGATCGGCACCCTGAGTCGTGAAGTGGCCCGCGAGTATTTTCGCGGCGGCCGTTATTCCGAAGGGCTCTATCAACTGACGCTTGCGGTGGTACACCAGGTGGCGACCGACGCGGGCGTGGTGATCGAAAACGCGCCACCGCCCCGGTTCAAGCGCCCCGCGCGGACGAGCCGAGGCTTATTTCCGTGTTTTATCGTCCTGTTGGTTTTGATCTTCATCATTTTCAAAAGCAGTCGCCGAGGGCCCGGCAGTACTTCGGGCGGCTCGTTCGGCCAGGGGATGCTTTGGGGCGCCGTGATGGACGCGATGATGCGAGGAGGGTCAAGCGGCTCCTGGAATAGCGGCGGCGGACTGGGGGGCGGATTCGGCGGTGGCGGAGGCTCGTTTGGCGGCGGCGGCGGTTCTTTTGGCGGCGGGGGCAGCTTCGGGGGTGGCGGCGGCGGCGCTAGCTGGTAAAACAAGACGTTGCCGCTGGAATGGCGTGCCCGCTAAAGGCGATAACTCAAAAGGATCATCGCATGAAAGCCGTACAGATATTGGTCGGGATCCTGGTGATTCTGTTGATCTTGGCCGTGGTCGTCGGCGGTCTGGTTTTCGCCGGCTACAACCAGGCAATCCGACTCGACGAAGCGGTGCACGAGCGTTGGGCGCAGGTGCAAAACCAATTGCAGCGGCGCTACGACCTGATTCCCAACCTGGTCGAGAGCGTCAAGGGAACCGCCGGGCAGGAGCAAAAAGTTTTCCTGGGCGTCGCCGAGGCGCGCAAGGCCTACTTCCAGGCCCAAACGGTGCCCGCACAAGCGGCGGCCGCGACACAAGTCGAAGGGGCCCTGTCGCGCTTGCTGCTGTTGCGCGAAAGCTATCCCGAGCTGAAATCGAACGAAGCGTTCATGAAGCTGCAGGATGCGGTCGAAGGAACCGAAAACCGGCTTTCGGTCGAGCGCGGACGCTACAACGAAACCGTGCGGCAGTTGAATCAGTTTACGCGCCAATTCCCGGGCCGTCTGTACGCGGGCCTGGCGGGCGTCAAGGAAGCGCAGTATTTCCAAGTCGACGCCGCGGCCAAGACGCCCCCCAAAGTCGACTTCTCGGATAGCGGGGCCAAAAAATAGTCCGCACCGGTTTCAAATCTGCTCGGAGAAGGGGACAGTCCCATTTTGCTCCGAGGACTTCGCAAAATCGGAACAGTCCCCGCAGTTTTGAATCCGGTTCCCGTCGCCTCACGCACTTGCGGATCAGGGCAGGGCAGCGCCGGGCGGCGCGGGCATCGCGGGATTACCGGGCGCCGGCGCGGCGTTGGGCCCCGCGACGCCGTCGTAAGCGGGGCTGCCGCTGCGGTTGTTCGTCGAGGCGGTTCGCGGCAACCGTTCCAGCCGGCTCGGCGGCGCACGGTCGATGTCGGCCAGGTGCTCCAGCAGGATGCGATGCACTTCCAGCACGCTCAACGGGTGGCGCGTAAGCGTCAGGTGATCGGCGTTGACCACGATTTCCGAGTTGACGTTGTCCAAATGGGCGCTGTCGAACGAAACGATGCCGTCGCTGCCCCCCACCACGCGCCCGATGAAACCGTGGTCGGGAATGCGCCCCACGATGTTGTGATACTTGACCCACGGTGCCCGCTGGGCTTCGAGCATGACCGGCAGTATCGGCGAGTTGGGGGCCAGCGAATCGACGCTGGTGTTGACGTCCAGCAGGTTCGGCTTGCGGAACAGTTCGGGATTGTCCTTGTGCAGTTGCTGGCGATTGTTGAGGAGCAACTGCGGCAACGTGATCAACTTGCTGCTGAGCCAACGGGTCGTGGAATTGGCGATTTTGCTGCCGCGGAAGGGCGTGCCGATGGTGATCACGCGGCGGATCGATGGGTTGGGATGGAAGAAAAACGTATCGGCCAAATCCTGCCTGGTTTCGGTCGAGGCATTGACCAATGAGAACGGCTGGTCGCTCACCGTGCTCCAGAAATCGTTCCGGCTGTCGATCGTTTGCAATTCGGACACCAGCCCGCCCATGCTGTGCCCCACCAACACCATCTGATCCAGCGCCGGCTGCCGGTGCTGGGGATCGATGATCTGGCGGGTTTGTGCCAGGTCTTCGCGCAGTTCGACCGCGCTATGCCAGAACGGCGCGCCGCTGGGGTAGAGATAGAACCAGAACTGGTAGCGACTGCGAATTTCCGGGGCGCCGCGCAGATCGTTGAACATTTCCATCCAGGTGATCGGGCTGGACCAGATGCCGTGGATCATCAACACCGGAATCTTGCCCGGCTGGTAGGGCTCGAGCATGTACAGCCCCTGCAACTTCTCGGTCTGGGCCGGGTTCAACAGCCCGGCGGTCGACGAATCGAGATTGCGCAACTGTTTCTGATTCAGGGCAAAGGCCAAGGGCGTGGTCAGATCGCTTTCCAGCGGCACGGTCCGGCGGTCGACCGTGAGCTCGGACGTGTTCAAGGGATCGTGCAGTTCGATATGCGCGACGTGGTGGCCGGGGGTGGCGTCCTGGTTGGGCAACACGCGCAAGAAGGCCGTGACCGGAAAACTCATGCCCGGCGGATAGAACTTTTCGTCGGCGCTGAGATTCGCGTGATGTTTGCGAATGGCGATCAGCGGCACGCCCAGGCCGTAGGTGTGATATTGGTTTTGCAAGCCGCGGATTTCATAATCCGAGACGAAGCGAAAGCCCTCGAAGTCCTCGGTCCGCCAGCCCTGGCCCCGCAGCACGATCGTGGCTTCCACCGTTTGGTTGGCGGCGGTGATCAAGTGGGTCGTTCCGGGCGTCAGGCCCCCCTGTTTCTTGATGATCCGCAGCATGCTCTCCAGGGCGCCGTTATACAGGTCGCAGGCCCCGCGAAATTCCGGATCGTACGGATTGCGGTAGCGGCCGAACCGCGCGTTGAACAAGTACTGGTACCCATTGACCGCGGCCAGTCCGTGCAACTCCATCGCGCGGCGCCGATTGATCGGCTCGGCCCGCTTGCCGGCCAGATAGGCCAGTTCCGAAATCGAATACAGCTTCTCGGCCGACGGCTCTTGTTTGTTGATCTCGTGCAGCTTGATCAGCAGGCTCAGGCTGTTGTGCTTGTAGTCTTCTTCCAGGTTGTAGCGCCGCACCAGCAGCATCGTGCGCGGCGTCGGTTGCGGACCGCCGGGCGAGAGCAACTGCAACGGCCCGGCCAAAGGATTGGCCGGCACTTCGCGCATTCTCACCCACTTGACCTGCGCGCAGCCCGAACCGGACGCCGACAGCAGCAGCAACAAAATGGCCGCCGCCCTGCCGGCGCGCACACAAGGATCAGGGCCGAGTGCACGAGCTTCTGGCCGCATACGCTGTTTCAGATTTACTTCACGAACTTCCTTGGAATCAACGACTTAGGGCCGCGTCCCGGCGGGACGCCAAGAGTGCCTCATCGCGACGGCGAACAATAGAAATTCATAGCCGCAGGGGCAATGCCGCTTTGCCTGTCGGCAGCTTCCCAAATCCCGTAAACTGCCACTGCGAACATTTTCGCGCCACACGACATCTTTCCAGAACCCCCTGGCGACTTACCCGGTGCTGGCCTAATCTGCCAGCCGGTGCCGATGACAAACGACTGCCCGCTCCACCGCGGTGCGCTGATGCCAAAAGATCACGAAGTCGAACTCGCCAACGAAACGATCCTCTTGCGGGCTTTTCGGCCGGAAGACGCCGACGAGTTGTACGCGGCGGTGCGCGAGTCGATGGTCGCGTTGGGGCAATGGCTCTCCTGGTGCCACGCCGATTACTCGATCCAAGACACGATCGAGTTTCTCGGCGCCCGCGGCGACGCATTTCAGAAAGACGCCGAGCATGGCTTTGTGATCTGCGAACGATCCAGCGGACGACTGTTGGGGGGCGTCGGCATCAACCAGCTCGAAAAGGCGGCGCGGCGAGCCAATTTGGGTTACTGGCTGCGCACGAGCGCCACGCGGCGCGGGATCGCAGCCGGCGCGGTACGCCTGGTCGCGACCTGGGCCTTCGAATCGCTGGGCCTGGAACGCCTGGAGATCGTGGCCGCTACCGGAAACCACGCCAGTCAACGCGTTGCCGAGCGCGTCGGAGCCACGCGCGAAGGGATCGCCCGCCGGCGACTGCGCGTGCACGGCGTGCAACACGACGCCTTCGTGTATTCGTTGGTGCAGGGCGACATCTTGAAACCATAAGCCCCTGCGGGCACCCAAACCGGTCCTGTCGACGACTCCGGCGGTCAAAATCATTGCCGAGGCCGGCAACCGCCAGGACGGCGTTTTCAGGGCCGGAAACCGAACGCGTCGCGTGTGGATTCGCGCAGGGCCGACTCTGCCACCGGGGGCGGTCCCCGTGCTGAAACTTTTTGGGTGTTTTAAGGGTAGAGCCTTGCCCGGGCTGAGGCCGCCTGTCCGGCCGGCTTTCATGGGCTGGGGCCCAAGTCGTGGGAAAATCGTAATTCCCGTGCAAAACGCTTGCAGCGGCCCGCCGCGAGTGTATTCTGTTTAGTGTCGAAGTTTACAGTTGGTTGCTCGGCCTGGTCATGTCGCGCCTGCCGCTTTTGAACGCACCAATGCATTGATTACCACATTTTAGTCAACGGAGGAGTTCGATGAGAAATCTACTGTTGGGCGTTGCCGCGCTGGCGGCTTGTGCCATCGGCACGGCCAGAGCCGTGGCCGAGGATCTGGAAATTCTCGATCCGCAAATCGCGCAGGCCTTTGCCCAGGTGCTGACCGAAGCGGCCGAGAAAACCGAAAAACTGCAAGTCAAGGTCGTGGGCGACTGCGAAAAATCGTGCGGCGTGCACCAGGAACAACACGGCTTGATTCTTGTGCCGAACAAAGACATCTCGCCCGAGAACGAAGCGGCCAACAGCGATCCAGGCGCTCCGCTGGCTCACTTGTTCATGTCCAAGGGCTACACGCCGGTGATCGACGGCAAGCCGGTCGATGCCTCCAAGTTGCGGACCATCACCTTCATGGGCCAGGACGGCAACGAACAGAAAGTCAACTATCTGGCGTTGGCTGCCCGTCACACCGCCGATGACGACGTGTGGCACATGTATGCCTACGGTTCGGAGGACAAGCCGCTTGTCGACGCCCGCTTCGGCGAAGGCGCCGGCCCCGGCAGCCAGCCGTTGGCCTTGGAAGTCAAAGACATCGAAGACAACACC
>JBGQKM010000170.1:0-13297 GCA_041499515.1 Planctomycetia bacterium
CTGGGAGGCGCCTGGGGCCAGTTGGCCGAAGGGGGCGAAACCTCCGTCAGCGGCGAAGCGCTGATCACCGAACTGGACTTTGCCGCCGCCGCGCTAGGGACCGATCGCATCCAAATTGACCGCGTCGAAATTCCCTGCCACATCGTGCAAACCGGCGACCTGGTGCAGTTCGAGCAACTGGCCATCCACTGTGACCTGGGAAACCTCTCGCTGGCCGGTAGCGCGAAAACTAGCGATTTTTCCGCCGCCGACAAGCTCTCATCCCTGGCCCACGAAAACTACGAACTCAAGGCTAACGTCGACTTGGCGCGGCTCGCCGGGCTGCTCAGAGAAACGCTCCACATTCGCGCAGGAACGGAGATTACCTCCGGGCAAGTGGCCCTGGTGGTCGCGAGCCGACAGCAGCCGAGCGGGATGTCGTGGACGGGTCACGTCGACGCAAGCCATTTAGGAGCACAAACCGAAGGCCGGGCCCTGACTTGGGAGAATCCGCTGTCAATCCAATTCGTAACCCACGAAGCGCAACAAGGCCTGGTGGTCGATCGGGCCCAATGCACGTCGACATTCTTGCAGGCCACGGCCGCCGGTTCCATCGACGATCTGACGGCGTCGGCCAACTTCGACCTGGCGCGGCTGGTCGCCGAACTACGGCAGTTTTCTGATTTGAACAACTTGCAATTGGCCGGCAACGGACAGGCCCAAATCGTCTGGAAACGCGTCGCCGACAATCAATTCTCCGCCGAAACGCAGTTTCAGGCCCGCAACTTCCAGTTCCTTCCGGCCGACGGCCGAGCCTGGACCGAAGAACAAATACTCGTGAAACTTGATGTCGGCGGACAGCTTCAGGGAGCGAGCGTGAAGAGCGTCGAGCGGGCTGTGCTTGCCATCGACGCGGGCAACGAACATCTGGAAGCACAATTGCAGGAAGCCGTCGTCGAGCCGATGGCCGCCATCTGGCCCATCCAGTGCTCGTGGCGCGGACAGATGGACCCCTGGGCACCGCGTCTCGAAGCCTGCTTGGGCATCGCCGGTTGGGACTTGCGAGGCGCAGGCACGGTGGAAGCAACGGTGCGTTGCTCGTCGAAAGCCCTGGATGTCGAGCAAGCCAAGGCCGATTTTGCTCAGTTTCAGGCCTGGGGACATGACTGGTTCATCAGCGAACCTGCCGTGGTCGCAACGATCGAGGGCCATTGGGACATTGCCAAGTCGCGCATTGATGTGCCCCAAGCCAGATTCGCCGTCGGCAACACGGTGGCCCTGGTGAATCACGCGGTAGTGCAATCCACCGCCGACGGCTGGGCGATCGACGGCGGCACGGCCGAACTCGAAGCCGAATTGGCCAACTTGTATCGCTGGCGACACGACCCTCGCATGCCGGCCGTCTGGCAGATGGGCGGCAAACTGACCGCTGAAGCCCAACTGAAATACGACTCGGGCGCGACGACGGGGCGTCTGGACGGCACGATCCATCAACTGCGCGTCGTCGATCTCGCTCGCTCGGCGGATCCGGCGGCTCCCGCAGTTTGGCAAGAACCGCAAGTTCAACTTTCCGCGCGGGGAACGTACCAACACCACCTCGAGCAATTGCAGATCGAAAAAATCCAACTCGCTTCCGAAGCGCTGCGCTGCGATGTCAGCGGCACGGCTCCCCTGTCGGCACAAGGGGGCGACCTGGACCTCAAGGGCACGGTGCAGTACGACTGGGATGGCTTGGCGCCTTTGTGGCGACCCTATGTCGGCCCGGGCGTGCAGATCTCGGGCCGCCAGATCCGCGCTTTGGCGGTGCATGGCCGTTTGTCCGGGTCTCCCACGGACAGCCAGTCGTGGCGACAAGTCACTGGAGATGCCGCGCTGGGTTGGACCGGCATGGATATCTATGGGCTGCGCGTGGCCCAAGGAGACGTCGCCTGCACGCTGGCCGACGGCCAACTTCGAGCACAACCCATCGACGTCGCGGTGAGCGAAGGCCGATTCACGTTTGCGCCGCTGGTCCGATTGAGTCCCGCGCCAGCGCAACTGTTGATCGCGCGCGGACCGCTGTTGACCGATATTCATTTGTCGCCCGAATTGTGCGCGCGAGGGCTGAAGTTCGTGGCGCCCATCCTGGCCGAGTCGACGGTGGCCGAAGGACGCTTTTCGATCACGATGGACGGCGGCTTTATCCCGCTGGCGGACCCGGGCGGTGGCGACGCGTCGGGCCACATGGCGATCCAAGCCCAGGCCAGACCCGGTCCGTTGGCGCAAGAATTCACGATGCTCATCGGAGAGTTGACGACCCTCTTGCGACAAGGCATCTTGCCCAAGCTCAACGGGCAAAGCGGCTCTCTATTGAGCATCAACGACTCGGAGATCGACTTTCGCCTGGTCCAAAGGCGCGTCTATCATCGGGGACTGACGTTCATGGTCGGCGCGATGCCGATCACAACGCATGGTTCGGTGGGATTCGACGAGTCACTGTCCATCGTGGCTGAAATTCCCATTCAGGCCACATTCCTGGGCTTCGATTTGTCGCTCGGCGCACTCGAAGGCCAGACTCTGCGAATTCCGATCGAAGGTACTCTGCAAAAACCGAAGCTCGATCGTAGCGGTTTGCAACAACTGGCCGGCAAACTCCTGCAAAACACGGCGCGCGGCGCTTTGCTCAACGAAGTCAACAAACAATTTGAGCGCCTGCTCCCCGTCCAGCCCTGACAACCCGCCCAAGAAACTCCAAAGCGCTGCGCGCCGCCGCGAGCGGCCGTGCGCGACCAAACCGGGTCTCGACGACGCAACGGCAACGTGCCTGGGGATCGGGACCAGCGGCTCAGGCGGCACGCTGGTCGTGGCGGGGCGGTTCGTTGGCCGTGCCGGCAAGTCGCCGCGCCTTGGCGCCGGGCTCGGAAATGACACCGCGGGTGCCGGGACGGAGGTACGTCCAATAGATTCTGGTCATTTCCAGCATGGCCTTGAAAAAATCGCCCGACTTGACCGCCGAGCCAGCCACGTCACGCCACGCGTCGAGCGGGTATTCATACAGCGCGTCGCGCAACTGCGGCAAACTCGCGCCGCGGCGGGCCCGCTGCATGCGGGCAAAAAGCTCGACGTCGAAGATCCAGCGCGTGAGAAACGCCGGCTCGAAGATCGACTCCAGCGTCGGCGTCACGCGAAACAGCTTGGCGCCGCATTGCGTGTCAAAGATGCGCACGCCCAAGGCCAGCGACGCGACGTTGGCGAACAGACGCCCGAGCCAATAGCGCAGCCGACGACGATCGATCTTGTGGCCCAGCAAGCGCATCCGCGCGCCGATCACCAGATCGATGTCCGGCCGGGTGTCGAGAATCCGGCGGAACGGTTCGATATCCGCAAGCGGAGTGGCCAGGTCGGCATCCCAAAAGCCGACATAATCGGATCCGGAGCGCAGGGCCAGCAGAATTCCCTGGCGGACCGCTTCGGCCTTGCCGCCGTTTTTCGCCAGGTGCAAGAAACTAAAGCGGCGCGGATTGCTGGCGTGCAGGTGTTCTAACAACTCGAGCGTCTCGTCGCGGCTGCCATCGTTGACAAACAGCAATTCGGCCGTCTCGGTGTGCCGGCCAAAATCCTGAATCAGCGGCATGTTGAGCCGCTTGGCTTCGTTATAACACGGCACAACCACGATCGTGCGCGACATGGGGACTTCCTTGTCCGGTGTGGCAGTCGAACGGAGCCAGCTAGCTGACTTCCGCGTAGTGTCCTATACCGCACGGCCGTCCCGCCGGGCAAGAGCAGTCGCGGCGCTTCCCGAACTCCGGCGGCACGCTAGCAACTAACGGCGCGGGCCGGCCGCGTCTTCCATCTGGGCGATATACTGCCGCAGTCGCTCGACTTCATCGGTGACATGGTGCAGTTTGAGCATGTTCTCCACCCGCTTGACGAGTTCCAATTTGTTGACCGGTTTGCTCAAAAAGTCATCGGTGCCGGCTTCCACTGCCCGCTCGATGTCGCCTAGTTCGTTGAGCGCCGTGACCATCAAGATCATGATTCCGCGCGTGGCGGCATCGGCCTTGAGCTTTTCGCAAACCTCGAATCCACTCAGCTTCGGCATCATCACGTCCAGCAGAATCAAATCGGGCTGAAACGACGCGACTTTGGCCAACGTGTCGCGGCCGTCGACGGCTACCGCGATCTCGCAGTCGAGATCACTAAGATAAGCTTCCAACAGCTCGACATTCGGCCCGTTATCGTCGGCGATCAAAATCCTGCTTTTGGGGTTCATGGCGGACATGGCGCACATCCATGGGCTGATTCGGTCGGGACGAGGAGTCTCTGCGGGCGATTATAGGGCCCGAACCCGCGGGCGACCACCGCGAATTGCCGTCGCTCGGGCTGGAACTGGCCGAGCGGCGGCACACGGCGGTCAGCCCTCTTCGCTATCGACTTCCGACAGACGGGATGCCGGCACGGGAAACTGCTCGCACAGATCGAACACTTCGCCGCGAATACGCGTGTGCAAGCTGGCATCGTCCGGGGCCTTCAGCGCCAAGAGCATCCAGCGGGCGACCCGCTTCATTTCCCTTATCCCCATGCCGCGGGTGGTCAGGGCCGGCGTGCCGATGCGGACGCCCGAGGGGTCCATCGGCTTGCGTTCGTCATAGGGGATCATGTTCTTGTTGACGGTGATGCCGCAACCGCCCAATACGGCTTCGGCCTGCTTCCCGCCGAGGCCCAGGGGCGTGATGTCCAAGAGCAGCAGATGATTGTCGGTTCCGCCGCTGACCAGCCGCACGCCGCCGGCCAACAGGGCCTCGGCCAGCGCTTTGGCGTTTTCGAGGATCGACTCGGCATAGCGTTTGAAGTCAGGTTTCAGCGCCTCACCGAAGCAGATTGCTTTTCCGGCGATGACATGCATCAGCGGCCCACCCTGGATGCCAGGGAACACCGAGCGGTCGAGGTCCTTGGCATATTCGGCCTTGCACATCGACAACCCGGCCCGCGGTCCGCGCAATGTTTTGTGCGTGGTCGTGGTGACAAAATCGGCCACCGGCACGGGGTTGTCGTGCAAACCGGCGGCGACCAGGCCGGCGTAATGGGCCATATCGACAAACAGCTTGGCGCCCGTCTCGCGGGCAATTTCAGCGAACTTGCCGTGCGGAATCTCGCGCGGATAGGCGCTGGCGCCGGCCACGATCAGTTTGGGTTTGTGCTCGCGTGCCAAAGCCGCCACCTGGTCGAAATCGATGCGGTGCGTGTCGCGCGTCACGCCATAGCTGATGAAGTGATACAGTATTCCCGAGACGTTCAGCTTCATGCCGTGCGTCAGGTGGCCGCCATGCGCCAGATCGAGCCCCAGCACGGTATCGCCGGGCTGAACGGCGGTCATGTAGACCGCAAAATTAGCCTGGCTGCCCGAGTGGGGCTGCACGTTGGCGTGTTCGGCGCCAAAAAGTTGCTTGGCGCGGTCGCGAGCAAGGTTCTCGATGACGTCGACGTGTTCACAACCGCCATAATAACGGCGGCCCGGGTAGCCTTCGGCATATTTGTTCGTCAGCACGCTGCCGGCGGCCTGCATCACGGCCGGGCTGGTGTAATTCTCGCTGGCGATCATTTCCAGCCCGTCCTGCTGGCGCACCATTTCGGCGGCCACAGCGGCCCAAACTTCGGGATCTTCTTCGGCGATGAAATTCATGACAACAACCGCTCGCAATCGGGGCCAAACGTCGACAGAACCCTCCCATTGTCGGGTGTGTCGCGAGGCTCGTCAATTGCTCATGCGGCGCGCCGCCAAATGACGTGGCAGCCACTACTTACTCGCGTTACTCGCGCGTGATTTCCACGTTCAACGAGCCGCGGTTGTCATCGAGGCTGCCGGGTGAATCGTTGATACGCAAGTAAAGCGTGCCGGCCTTCTGCGGCTGGACCGTCGTTCTCAGGCCGACAACGATCGGCTTCAAGAGACCGCTGGACCCTTCGGCCTCGCCCTCTCCGCCGCGGACGGCGGCCAGCAGAATCCCCAAGGGCTGACCGCGATAATAGCGAATCGTGACGCCGCCCGGCTCGCACTGCCAGACGTGCGGTTCTTGGGCGACCTCGTAGCGGCCGCTGGCGCGAAGTTGATATTTTTTGCCTGCTTCGAGCTGCACGCCGCTGGCTTGCCATCCACGATCCGCGGCGACCGCCACCTGTGCGCCCGCGTCCGGCAACGGCCGACCGGCCGCGAACTCGACATCCATGCGTTGGAAATCGTAACCGTAATCGAGATTAGCCACGAAAAGTTGCCAATCTTCCTGCAATCGGTCGCCATCCTGGGCGAAGACTTTCGTCACCTGCTCGGTGAAGTCCGGTGCGCCCGCCAGACGGTGCAGCTCTCGAAAGCGCGCCCGATAGCGTGGGTGGCCCTGCAGAAAGGCCGCGGCCGCCCAGCACCAGCCATACGGCTCGTTTTCGAGATGTGCGTGGGCGCCGTAGGCAAAGATCTTCGGCAGGCTCATCGCGCGGCCAGCAGCATAACCGTGCTCGACGATCTCGATCCGCCCCCACTTGGGCACTTCGTCGCGCGAAGGCGGAAAATAGTCAAGCGTAAGTTTGCCCCCCTCCCAGCGATGCGTAGAGAGCAGTTCGGCCATGCCTTCGGCAAACCACGGTGGGCCCATGCCGTCGGCGAGCGAGGCCATGAAGGCGTGCGTTCCCTCGTGAAGCAGCAGATGCCGACGATAGTACACGCTGGTTTGGTCGTACAGCCAAAGCTGGTCACCGCGCGCATAACCGGTGGCGAACGCGGGCAAATCGGCGCTCAGCAATCCGGCGGCCTGAAAATGTTCCCGCGACTTCATCAAGTAACCACGCATGTGCCAGGCAGCGTGTCGTTGGGGGTCGACGCCGAAGTAGGCACACCATTGTGGGAACGCCTGGTCGAAAGCATCCGGCAGCGCATCGACTTCCCCGTTCGAGGGCAGATCGGTGTAGAGCGTCAAATGCTTTGCTGAGATTTGGCGAATGCCGGCGACTTTCGCGGCGGGGCGGTCTTCCTCGGCGGCTTGGACCGCCGCGGCGAAACCGCTGGCCATCAGCACGCCAACCAGAAAAAGGATCAGCTTGCCCATTCGCCTCATTTGCAACGGTTCCACCAAGAAGCGTTCCTGCGGCCAGGCGACGCGCGTGTGCCGAGAAACGTTCATTTTCCACTCAAGACTATTCTAATCGCCCGACGACCAGCACGCCGAGATCCGGTGGTTGCGGGTATTTCGAGACGGCGACCGGGCCGCCATAATGGCCCGTGAGATACACCGCCTTACCCTGAATCTCCCATGCCCTATTTCTCGTGGTCACGAATGGGTCGCTCCTGGGCCGTCCTGGGCCTGTATGGGCTTTTGTTGTCGAGCGGCTGCTGGTCGAGTTCTGGTCCGGAAGTTGTCGTCTATACCGCGTTGGATTCGGAGTTTTCGCAACCGATCCTGCGCGAGTTCACCGGCGAATCCGGCATCGTGGCATTGGCCAAATTCGATACCGAATCGACCAAAACAGTCGGCCTGACCGAAGCGCTCATCGCCGAGCGCACGCGACCGCGGTGCGATGTGTTTTGGAATAACGAAATCCTGCACACGCTGCGCTTACAGGAGCTGGGCCTGCTGGACGCGTATCAGCCGCCCCTGGCGCTTGAGTATCCGGCCATGTATCGCGCGCCAGACGGCATGTGGCACGGGTTTGCCGCTCGAGCTCGCGTGCTGATCGTCAACACGAATCTCGTGAGCGAGGCGGAGCGGCCGACGTCGATCGAAGATCTGGTTCAGTCCAAGTGGAAAGACCGCGTCGGCATTGCCAAGCCGCTGTTCGGCACGACGGCCACGCACGCGGCATGTTTGTTTGTGGCCTGGGGCGATGACCGCGCAAAAACGTTTTTCAGGCAACTGAGGACAAGCGTCCAGATCATGAGCGGCAATCAGCAAGTGGCGCGGGCGGTGGCCGCGGGCCAATTGGCTTTCGGCCTGACCGACACCGACGACGCGATCGGCGAGTTGGAAAAAGGCCAACCCGTGGCGATCGTCTATCCCGATCAACAGCCCAAGGGGTTGGGGACCCTGTTTATTCCCAATACGCTGGCGATCCTCAAGAATTGTCCACATCCGGTCGCGGCGCGGAAATTGGTCGACTATTTGTTGACCCCGCGCGTCGAAGAGCAACTGGCCGCCGGGGCCGGTGCGCAAATACCGTTGCACCCGCGCGCCCAAGGATCTTCGCGCGTGCCATCGCCAGCCACGATTCGCGCCATGCAGGTTGATTTTTCGGCGGCTGCCGGGCGATGGAAAGAAGTGGCCGGTTTTCTGCGCGACGAATTTACGACGGGCCGCTAGCCGATCGAATCAGAGTGCCCGGCGGATTCTTCGCGGTGGGCGGCCGCCGCGGCCTAGCAGAGGAGCGGCCGGTTTTTTGGGAGCTTGCTCGGCGGTTTCCTGCCCCCCATCCGTCGCGATCGCGGCTTGAGGCGCGGAAATCGATTCGCGGGCCCTGGCCGCGAAACCAGGCACGTCGTCGCGTTTCAACAGTCGGTCGATTCGTATTTCGATCCGCGTCAGTTCGTTGCCCTCTTCGGGCGTGACGAAGGTATAGGCCACGCCCTCGCGGCCCATGCGCCCGGTGCGCCCTACGCGATGCACGTAATCGTCGCAGAATTGCGGAATATCGTAGTTGAAGATATGCGAGATCCTGGTGACGTCGATCCCGCGCCCCACGACGTCGGTGGCCACGAGGACGCGGATTTTGCCCTCGCGGAAGGCGGCCATTACCCGATCGCGGACGTTTTGGGCCAGGTCGCCGTGAATGCACGCCACGTGCTCGAATCGCTTGACCAGGCGCCGTTCGACTTTGTCGGTTCCGCGCTTGGTGCGGCAAAACACGATGGCCTGCCGCGGATCTTCGCGCTTCAGCAGATGTTCGAGCAATTCGAATTTCCGGTCGGCGTCCACGGTGCAGTAAAACTGCTCGATCGTCTCCACCGAGATATCGGTGGGCGAGAAGTTGAGCGACTCGGGATCGCGCATGTAACTGCGCGCCAACCGCTCGACCGGCGGCGGGACCGTAGCGCTTAAGAGCAACGTCTGTCGCGAACGCGGGCAGCGGCGGAGAATTTTTTCGATGTCGGGCCGAAAGCCGATATCCAGCATCCGGTCGGCCTCGTCCAGAACGACGACCAGCAAATCGTCGAGTTTGAGCGTTCCGCGGCCCATGTGATCTAACACCCGGCCCGGCGTGCCGATGACGATTTCCGCGCCGCGCGATAGTTTTTCGATTTGTCCGCGGATTGGTTTGCCGCCATACAGGGCCACCGAGTGGATCTTACGGCCGTGCGAGAGCTTGACGACTTCTTCGCGGACCTGAACCGCCAATTCGCGCGTGGGAACGAGTATGATCGCTTGGGGGCCGAGACCTTTTTTGGCCGGCTGCAGCCGTTCCAAGATCGGAATCACAAAGGCGGCCGTCTTGCCGGTTCCGGTGCGGGCTTGCCCCAGCAAATCGGCGCCCGAAAGCGCGCGAGGGATCAACCCGGCTTGAATGGGAGTCGGCTCGAGGTACTCGGCTTTCTCCAGAGCCGCCAGCATGGTCTCAGAGAGCGAGAGATTCTGAAATCCGGAGGAGGGGCTGACAGGCGTGTCTTTAACTTTCGTGGAACTGTCCAACACAACTTCCAATGAACAAACTTGCGACAATCGGCCGCGAACGCTCCGCGGCTGGTGGATAGCCATCTCACATGATTGATACTCTAACCCTAGCAGCCGGCTAGGGTTTCGTCAACGGCAGCCGGCCTTTTGCGGGCGAAAACCTGCCTTCGGCGACGTTCTCCGCCGGCACAAGACAATAGGCCGGCCCACTAACCAGATAGCGGGCCGGCCTTTCTCGTCGGAATGAAATTGAAAGCGGTTTAGCGTTTGCCGCTCCGTTTCGCCTTCCGTGCGCCGGCCTTCTTGGGCGAGCGCTTGGCGGTCTTGGCGCGCGACGGCTTTCTGCCGGCCCTCGATTTGGTCGAGCGCTTGGCCGACTTCTTGGTGGTCTTCCTCTTCGTCGCTTTCTTCTTGCTTGCCATTTCCGTGGCTCCTCGGTTGCGGGTACCCGCTTCGCTTGCGTTGCCCTCCCCTTGGGTACCCTGACAGGGGAAGCCGCTTGGATCGATACGAGTTCAACTCATATCGTCGTGGATCCGTGTCGGGATCCAATAGTCGGTTAACATCCGCGTTTCATGAAGCGTCAAGGCCGCTGCTTGCGCTTGATCTTGAACGATCGACGGTCGCTTCCAGCAACGTTGGATCGGTCGAACTGTTCCTTGCGCACTCGGTCATCGTCGTCGCTCGTTGAGCTGGCGCCTGCTCCGATGACCCAGGTTCGCGGATTGAACCAATTTCTCCTGGACCACGTCAAGGCGAGTTCCATCGAAAACTGCCCATACCACAAAAGTTTTTTTCGCCGCGGCGCTGATCGCCAGCGCCGAAACTGCGCCGACGCGCGGCGCATGTAACAAAACATCGTCTCGAAAAGCAACGCGACAGCCGCGGCCACAACGTCGCGCGCCACCGCAATCACGCGCGCTGCGGTGCGATGCTAGCAGCCCAACTTTCGAGCATCTGGAAGTGTCGTCCGAAATCGTGTTCTTCGCAGTCCAGCGGACTCTTGAAGAAACTGCTCAAGAAGCTCAGCGTGCCGACGTCGCCGTGGCGCCACGCGCGTTCGGTGAAACGCACCACGTCGAGCACCAAGGGCGCGGCCAGCAGCGAATCGCACCCTTGCCAGACAAACTGGAACGTCATCGGCGGGCCCAAAAAACCCTTGAAGTGCACGTGATCCCAAGCCGTCTTCCAATCGCCCAGGCTGGCGATGTATTCGATCGTGACCAGCGTTTGTGGGCTGTAGCCCAAGATGTGCCGCAGCAGACGATCCTTGCTCGTGACCTTCGATTTTTTATTGGCCGGATCGTCGAGCACCTTGCCATCGAGATTGCCAAAAATATTGTGGCCGACCCAGCTCATCATCTCCAGGTTCCGCTGTGCGAACATTGGTGCTAGCGTGCTCTTGAGCAACGTTTCGCCGGTCTTGCCGTCGTAGCCCATGTGGCGCGTTTTGCGTTCGATGGCCAGTTCGCTGATGGCCGGCGGCGATGCGCCCAGCGACGGCGTGAAGTTGATGTAGGAGCAGCCCAAGTCCAAAGCCGCGATGGCATACAGCGAACTGGCCCGCAGGGGGCACTCTTGCGGTTTGTCGAGCAACCGTTGCAACTGGCTCCAACGCGTCGGCAGCGCGTCGACATCGATGCCCGGCTCGGTCGAGGCCACGTTGACGACGATCACGTGAACCAGCTTGTGTTCGTTTCAAAAAGCGACCAAACCGGCCTGAACCCGCGCGATGGCCCCGCGAGGCGTGTCGTGCGTTTTGCGCAGCCCGGGTTCGGCAAGTTTTTCGATCGTCGAGCCGACGTTCAGCAGGACGCCGGGCCGCAGGTTCTTTTCGGTTTTCTCCAGCTCGGTTTTGCATTTGGCCAGGATATCCGGATCGATGGCCCGGCTTTCGGTATGCATCCGCGCGGCTTCGTCATAGAGCCGGCCGGGGCCAATGTCGTGGCCACCGGCGACAAAGTCTTTCCAGTCGGCCAATTCCAGTGGGGCAGATTGCGGCAATTGACTGACCAGGCCGGCCGAGCCGATCAACCCTTTCTGCAAAGCCGCCAGCCCAACCAGGGCCGTGGTGGCCACGCCCCCTTTGGCGCCCAGAAACCAAATTCCGATACGCGAGCGGGCCATGCCGCGTCATTTCCAATGGATCGAGCGAACGTTGTCGGGCGGAAGCCGGCCAGCCCCAGCGGTCGCTGGTCGAGCGGAGAGTTCGTCGCAGCAGGCCACGATTCGAAAGCCGCCCCCTGTGGGCCAGCCGTTGCGGCCGCGCTGGGCCACGGGAGGCCACTTGGAAGTGAACCTTTCACCTACTATGATTGTCGCACGCACTAGCGCAAAGCGTCAAGCGGCCACCACCGGAGGGAGTCTCCGCGGGCCGTTTTCTTTCGCGACCGAAGAGTTTCCCAAGGAGTCGTTCGATGGCGCCTGCCATTTCAAGAATTGTTCAGGCCCTGGAGCCCTCGGCCACGCTGGCCATGGCCGCCAAAGCCAAGGAATTGAAGGCCGCCGGCAAGACCGTTTACGACTTCAGTGTCGGCGAACCCGACTTCACCACGCCAGAGCACATCTGCCAGGCCGCCACGGCCGCCATGCGGGCCGGCCATACCCACTACACCGCCGCCAGCGGCATTCCCGAACTACGCTCGGCCATCGCCAAACAGTACCAGGCCGCGCATGGACTGCAATATGCCGCGTCGCAAGTCGTGGTCTCCAACGGGGCCAAACACTCGCTGCACAACGTGTTCACGGCGTTGTGCAATCCGGGCGACCAAGTGATCATTCCGGCCCCCTATTGGGTCAGCTATGCCGAACTGGTCAAGTTGACCGGAGCCGTGCCGGTGATCGTGCCGACCGAGGAATCAAACCACTTCAAATTGACGCCGGACCAACTGCGCGGGGCAATCACGGTCAAGACGACCATCTTGCTGATTTGCTCCCCCTCGAACCCCACGGGCGCAATGTACTCGCCGGAAGAATTGGGCGCGCTGGCCGACGTCGTCTTGCAACGCAACTTGACGGTGGTCTCCGATGAAATCTACGAGCGCCTCGTTTATGGCAGCCACCGTTTTGCCAGTTTCGCCACGGTTCGCCCGGGCATGCAAGACCGGACGATCCTCGTCAACGGCGCCAGCAAGGCGTACGCCATGACGGGTTGGCGGATCGGCTGGACGCTCTCGCCGGCCACCGTGGCCACGGCCATGGCCGATTTGCAGAGCCAAGAGACCTCAAACCCCTCGAGCATCAGTCAATACGCCGCGCTGGCCGCCATTCAGGGCCCGCAAGAGTGCGTCGCGCAAATGCTGGCGGAGTTCGCCAAGCGGCGCGAATTCGTCCGCGGACGGATCGCGGGCATCTCCGGGCTGAGTTGCCCGGACATGGCCGGCGCGTTCTATGCGTTTGTCAATATCAAGGCCCATTTGGGCCGGAAATACAACGGCGCGCGCGTCGACAATTCCACCCAATGGTGCCTGACGTTGCTGGAACAGCAAAGCGTGGCCACGGTAATGGGTTCGGCTTTCGGGGCCGAAGGCTACGCCCGCATTTCGTTCGCCGCCAGCCTCGACACCTTGCGGGCCGGCTTCGATCGCATCGAAGCGTTTCTGAAAAGCAGTTAGGCCCGGACAGAATCGCACCGCTACTGGCTTGCACAAGCCTGCGCTCTCTAATAGATTGTCGGGAACTTGCCCCCC
>JBGQKM010000171.1:0-13227 GCA_041499515.1 Planctomycetia bacterium
CCTTCAGTTTTTTCGCGGTTCCCGGCACTGGGTCGCCGCCAAAGCTGTCGTTATAACTGGACGACGGCAGCGTAATGACGGCCAGGTCGCGCACCTGCCGTTGGAGCGCCTCGGTCACGTCCTTCTGTGCCGTCCCCGCTCCGTATTCCGCTTTGATGATTTCCACCTTCACCGGATCCAGGCGGATCCTGGACAGCAATTCCTGCGCGTCGGCCGACTTGAGGCCGAGTTTTTCCGCAATGGCCAGCGCCACGCGCGTGGCATCCTCCTTGAGCGCGGGCACTTCGGTTGCCTTGGCGGCAACCTTGAGCGTATCCAGATTGGGATAGCGCTCGAGCACCGCCAGCACTAGCTTCTGCTCGGGGGTACGATTCGAGGCCTCCAGCGCGTTCTGGCACATCTCGGCACGCTGCCGATCCGACATGGTGAATTGGCGCGCGAGGCGGATGTAACCGCGCAGGACCCGGACCTGGTACTTGTCGCTGGCCGGGCTTTTCGCCAGGTCTAATAGCACCGGCGCGGCGTCCACGGTCATCCACTCGCCGAGCAAACGGCTGCCGGTGTCCTGCAGTTCCTCATCACTGCCCTTCACCGCGGCGCCAATCGTTTGCAGCGCCGTCGGTCCACCCATGGCGCCGAGAATTTCCAGCATGTTCGCTTTCGTCGACACCGAAGCGCGCGGCATCGCCGCGGTGAGTTCCGTCGCGCACGCCTCGCGGTCGGGCATGCGGATGCACGCGGCGCGGAGCGCCCTTCCGGCGACCGTGGCATCGCCGGGATGCTTGGGCGCAACGACCTGCGCAAGTAGCACCGAAAGCTCCTTGAGACCGACGGTCTCGCCCAAGGCCGTAAGTGCGGCGCCCCGAATCGTCGCGTCGGGATGATCGATCGCCTTGACCAGAGCCGGCGTGGCGTCGATGCGCCGCTGTCCGACGAGCTCGATCAGAGCGGCAAGCGTCTTTCCTTCAGCTTTCGAGAGGCGATCGACGATTTCCGCATTCACTTTCTCACCGGGCAGGCCAGCCAGCGCCGTTTGGGCCGCTTGGGCCACTTCCGCGTCGGCGTCGGTCGCAATCTCCAGTAATGTCGACAAACTCGATGCGTCTCCTTGTCGCCCTACGAAGTCGATAGCCGCGATGCGGACCTGATTGGGGCCGCTTTTCGCGGCCTGCAGCACCGCGGGTGGCACGGCCGGCTCGTGCCGGTCGGCCAGTGCATACAGCAGCAAGGCCGCTCGTTCCGGCGTCGCGCGAGTCAGCTCGGCCGCCAGGGCATCGGCGACTTCGCGTCCCGCCAGCTCTCGGGCAGCGCCTAATCCAATCTGGAATAATCCCTTGTCCGACGACCTGAGCTGCTCGATCAAGAGCGGGATTCCACTGGTCTTTCGGGCAAGAATCGCTCCCCGCGTCGCTTCGAGAATCCGCTGCTTGGGAACGTCCGCGTGACGAACCTCGTCGTAGATTTCGACGGCTTCGCTGGTCTTTCCTGCGGCCATGAGCCGTTCGGCGCACAAGATACAGCCCTCGGCCACCGCGGTGCGTACGATGCCGGCGGCGCCGCCCAGCGCTTGTCGCAGCGCCTTGGTTGCCGCGGCATTTCCGACGTGTCCCAAGGCGACGGCCGCGGCCGAGGCAACTTCGACATCCGGGTTTTTCAATGCAGCGGTCAAAGGCTCGACCGCGCCGGCGTCTCGGCGGACTCCGATCGAATTGATCGTGCCGATCAACAGCTTGCCTTTGAGCGTTTGTGTCGCGTTGCGCAGGGCTTCATCGGCCGCCGGATCCGGAATCGCTTCCAGCGCGATCCGCGCCCACGAGGCAAGTTGCTCGTCGGCCAACAGGCGCGCCAATTCAGGAACGGCGTCGCGCGTGCCGAGTGTGGCCAGTTGCTTACAGGCGATCGCCTTCTCCGGCGGCGCGGCCGTTTGCAGTATCTTGATCAGTTCTTTTTCTTGAGACGCGTCTTGATTCTCGCCGGCCTGGGCCCAGGCGCCGGCCAGCGATAAAAGCGCCGCGAGCAGCGCGACGCAACGTGCGGAGGGTCGAGTCGTATCCATGATTTTGATCCTGATGGTTGATTGGGCCTGCGCGGGCTCCAGAATTCGCCGCGATTGACTTGCCGGTGCTAAACGCTCGCGTGGATGGCTGTTGAATACGTCAAAGCAATTGCTGTGTGCGGTCTACAATCGCCACGGTTCGCGCAGCGCTTCGGATCGTAAACGGTTGGCTTGTTCGTCGCCGATGAATTCGTGCTTCTTGAGATCGTAGTTAAGCTTGCGCCCCAGGGCCAGCGCGATGTTCGCGGCGTGGCAAGTAATGTGCGCGTAGCAGGCCGCGTCGGCATTGGCCTTTGGCAGGCTGCGCGACTTCACGCAGTCAAGGAAATCGCGCACGTGGAACGTGGCCGGGTATCCGTCGATTTCGGCCACCGATCGGCCGGCCAACAGGGCCGGCGAACTCAAGACGAGTTTGCCGCTGTCGCCCGCTTCGACCCAGCCGGTCTCGCCTTCGAACCGCACTGGGCAGGATCCCAACGGAAGCCAACCGTCGTCTCGGATGATCAGCTCCACGCCGTTCTCATACCGCGCGACCAGGCGACCGTCTTTCGGCGGGTTGTACTCGACCGGACACGTATGATCGGCTCCGACGGCCCATTGGCAGAGGTCCACGCAATGAGAGCCCCATTCCAACACGCCACCGCCAACCAGCCCGCCGCCTTTTTCGAAATTGAACGCGTCGAGCAGCTTCTTATTGAACGGTCGCCAGGCCGCGGGTCCGAGGTACATATCCCAATCGACGACGTCCTTGTCCGGTTCGGGTTCTGCAGGCAACCAACCGCTGACCATTGCCTTCATGCCGGCCGGGTGCGCATGGACGGCCTTGAGTTTGCCGAGCTTGCCGGTTCGAGCCAGCTCGCAGGCAAACGCGAAGTGCGGCAGGTTGCGCCGCTGCGTGCCTGCCTGGAATACGCGTCCGGTGCGGCGCATCGTATCGGCCAGTATCAGGCTTTGCGAGATGTTCTTCGTGCAGGGCTTCTCGCAATACATGTCCTTGCCGGCTTTGGCCGCGTACATCGCGGCGGTCGCATGCCAGTTCGGTCCCGTGGCGATCAGCACCGCGTCGATATCGCTGCGGTCGAGCAATTCGCGAAAGTCGCGATACATGGTGCAGTTCTGATTGCCGTACTGCTGATCGGCGATGTTCTTGACCGCAACACGGCGAGCCGCCTTGATGTCGCAAACCGCCACGAATTGGACATCCTTTTGGCTCAAAAAGCAGCTCAGGTCGTACGTCCCCCGGTTGCCGATGCCGATACCTCCCACCACGATCCGCTCGCTGGGCGCTACGGCACCGTCCCTGCCCAGGGCGGAGCTGGGGATGATCTGAGGCGCCATCACCGCGGCGCCGGCCGAAAGCGCGGTTTTTAAAAACCGACGCCGATGAACGCGTGCTTTCTGTTGCGACATAAGTGCTCTCCTGATCGCATGGATCCGTTGACCGCCAATGACCGCCCGGGTCACTTAACTTGATTCCGGCAGACCCGTAGTATACCGCCACGGCAGATGCCTTTCCACACTCCCGGCCACGGTCCGGTAATTTCAATCGTTTCGTCCGACGCCCCGTCAAATTGCCCGCCTTTGACCCGACATCCTTAGTGACCACGCCCTTCGAACCGGCCGGCCGGCTCTCGGTTGGCCGTCGCTGCCCGGACACGTTCATCCGGTCCTGCCCTCTTCGATCGACCTGGGGTCGTTGTTCCGTATAACGACCACGAATCCAGTCGGCGATGTCTAAGCGGACGCCGCCGCGGTCGATGCGCGATACCAAACCGGCACACCTATCTGTGCGGTTTCAATACGTTGAACGGTCGCCTCTCAACTCCGTCGCGACAAAAGCGTCGGGCATTTGCACGGTTCACCTTCGTGGCACGGCGTTTGCATCACTCGGCGCATGCCATGCGCGAACTATAGAAGAAGTCCATTTCGAGGCGGGGTGATTGACATGAGCATTACCAACGACACATGTCCGACCTCTGGGCTTTATCTTTCGACCGCCGCTTGCGGTCACGCCGGCTACCAGAGAATCACGAGGGGAGAGCCGTTCCCAACCTGCAGGGCTTGCGGCACGGACGTGAACTGGACCTTCTTGCGGGAGATATATTCACCGATTCCTTTTGCCCAGCCAAGCAAACAGGAGGCAAGAACATGAAAGCCCGACTGTTCGACGCTCGCCACGGTGAGCGAGAGATTCCGCTGGAACGGCTGCCGGTCCTGATGGGACGAGGCCCCGAGGCGGAAGTCCAAGTGCTTGATCGCTTTGCCAGCCGTCGTCATTGCGAAATCAGCTAGAGAGACGGGGCCCTATTCGTGCGAGATTTGGGTTCCAAAAACGGCTGTTTCGTCAACGGCCACTGTGCCGACGAGTCTTCGCTAAGGTCTGGAGACACGTTGAGCGTCGGCGCGACAACGTTCGTGGTGTTCTACGAGGCACCGGGCGAAAACCCGAACTGATTTCGGAAGTTGCTCAACGAGGGTAGGACGCCCCGTGGGCTTTCAACGCCCGAGCGGTGCCGGGCCAGCTATCGCCCGATGACGCGGCGAGAGGTCATCGGACCGAATCTATTTTGGTTCGCTCAAGGCGGCCTCGACTTGCTCGACGAGAGTCTCGCTCGAAAAACCTTTGTGCAGCAACTTCCCATCCGGCGCGATGAGCACGTAGGTCGGAGTCGAGCTAATCCCCAGGCGTGTCGGCACCTGGGCATCGTCACCCAGGAAACCCTGCATCCAAGACAGCCGATGCTCGCTGCTGAATCGGCGCGCCGTTTCGATGTCGGCGTCAAGATTGAGGCCCAGCACCAACAGCCGGCCCGCGCCGTGCTTGTCATGGAGCTCCTGAACGATCGGCAAACTCGCGACACAAGGACCACACCAGGTTGCCCAAAAATTGAGCAGCACGTAGCGGCCGCGCAGCTCGCTTAACTTCTGCTTGCCATCGTGCAGCGTGTCGAATTCAAAGTCAGGAACCAGCTCGCCGACCTTGGGACCTAATGCCGCGGCGATGCCGACGGTTCCCAAGTCTAAGCCGCCCTTGACGACGTCTGGCTCTGTAACCTGAAAGTTGATGGTCTTGGTGCCCACGGGACTGACCAGGCAGCCTTCGGGCCGCTCGTAAATCTTAAAGGCCAATTCGTAGTCGCCTGCTGGGACGCCACTGATCAGAAATGTTCCGTCGCGGTTCAATCTGACGAAGTAATGATGCAGCGTGCTGCAGTATGTCATGCCCTCTTGCGTGTTCATCCATGCGTCGCTCCAGCCGCGTCGCCAGTCGAATCCTATGTCACGAATCTCATCCGGTGGCTCAATGCCAGGCGCCTTGCGAAGCAGCCAATTGAGCGAATAATTCAGATCGATGTCGGGCGCCGCATCTCCATCGAGCACGACCCGGCCAGTAACCTGAATGCCGTCGCCGCCCAGATTCAATGTAACTTGTTGTCCTGGCTGCAAGTCCAACGGCACGTGCTGGCTGGAAGTGATGGGATACTCTTGCCAGGGCGAAAGATCCGCACTTACCGAACACTTCACCGGCGGAACTTCGGGAAACACGAACCGGCCCGTCTCGTCCGTGGTGCAATAGAATTGCTGGTCGACGTAGGGCAAATCGCCAAATCGCGGCCGCAATGGCCATAGCCGAACGTGTGCCGCGTCCACCGGCCTGCTTGCCTGCAGCAGTCTGCCCTCGACGCGAGCCCACTTCTTGAGAACAAGGTCCCCTGGAAGCTGGCTGGCTTGCAGTGCTAATTCCGCGTACCCGGAGTCGTGAGTCGCAATAACAATGTACGGCTCGAATTGCGCCGGGAACACGAATTCCCCACGATCGTTGGTCATTGTCTTATAGTTGTCGTTCCACTCTTCCTCCTTGTTCTGCGCAATGTTTAGACCTTGGGTCTTTGTCGCCAAAAAAACCCTGACTCCTGCCACGGCTGTGCCCTTTTCGTCGACAACGCGTCCGCGAGCGAGCGGCGCCGGATCCAAACGAACGTCGAACGTCGGCCTGGCGTCGCCGACCCGAAACGGTTCGCTCATCGCGGTGCGATAGCCTGCGGCCTCGACTCGGACACGGTAAGCAACGTCGGTGCGATCAAGCCTTTCCAGGATATAGTGCCCGGCGGAGTATTCCCGTGCCTGCTGACGTTCGACGTGGAACAGGTTTGAGTTGAATTCGAGAACTGGCACAACCGTGAAACGATCGATCGGCTGGCCGGTTCTGGCGTCGGTCACGCTTCCGCCAATTCGCAACAATGGCAGCAGTTTGAACACCTGCTCCTGATCGTCGGCCGTGAAGTTCACTTCTGGAGTGCAGAAATCCCCATCGGCCGAGACGTGAAAAGTGACCGCATCGTCCGGCGCCCAGGTCCACTCGTAAACGCCATTCGCACCAGGATTCCGTGGGATTTTTGAATCGAGGACGTTGGAATGCTTGTCGTTATACAGTGACTCAGCGCCGCGCCACTTCTCAACCCGGAAATTGGCCTTGCTCACCGGCGCCCCGTCGACGTCGACCAGTCGAATCCGCAGCGTCTTGCCCGCCTTCAAGTGGAAATCCAACGGTCCGATGTTCGGCGTGAATTCGACTTTGCGCATGTCGGGCATCCACCCTTGAGCCACGACGGTAACTCGCATCGGCCCGGCCGGCAGCGGCGGCAAGCGGTAAACGCCTTGGTCGTCGGTCAGGACTTCCTGCTGCGGGTTGTGTTCCCAAAAGGGTCGATCGCCCCAGATGGCCAGGGCGCCAACAACCGGCTTGCCCTGCGGATCGGTGATGGTCCCCGTCAGGCGGATGCCGCGTTTGATCACGATCGTGGACGTTTGCGCCCGGAGTTCTTTAATCGGCAGCGGCTTTTCCAGACGGCTCTCCGAGTACGAATGGAGGCTGATGAAATCGGGGTGAGTGGCGATAACGCGGACGTCGACATCGTCGCCGGGGGGCACGTTGTCGAGCGTCCATCGTCCCTCGGCGTCGGTCACCCTGAGATCGTCCTTGTAGGCCAACCATGCATCGAAGATGGCGCGTTGTTCCACCGCTTTGATCCCCTTGCCCTCATACGTCACATCGACGCGGACACCTGGGATGGGATTTCCGTCTTCATCCTTGACGAATCCACCCATCACCGTTCCTTTTTGCATGCGAAAAGTGAACTCCTCTGGGATCACGGCACCGTCAGCCTGCTCTTTCGGCCACCACTGGGCGAACATGGGAGCGTAACTCGCTTCGCGTGCCCAAATGCGCAGGAGCCTTAACGTTGCCGGCAATGCAATATCGACTTGGCCGTCCGCGTCACACGTGTAATCTCGATTCGACTTGAAATCCTCTTTGGTCCCGACGTTTATGTGAATCTTGCTGCCAGCGCGCGGCTGATTGTCCGTTCCGACCACGCGAATCCGCATGCTGCCTTTGGTGGGGACTTCGTTTGGTCGATCCTTGAAAGGTGGCTCAGGGATTTTGGGGTCGGCCTCGGCGGACGATGTCGCCTTGGCCTCCGGCGGTTTCGCTTCTGCCTGCGGTTGGCTTTCCGCCGCGGGCGTTTCCTCCGCCCCGCCGGATACCGGATTGAACGGGCGCAGCATGCCGACGGCTAGCACGACGCAGGTGGTTGCCAAGAAGATGCCGCGTCGCACCCACGTCGAAACCGGAGTGCGCGTCGTGGACTCATCGAGTATCGACCGCACGCGGTCCTCCAATTGGCCGCGATCCGCCATGCCGATTCCGCTGACGAACCGCACGCTTCGCCCAGTCAAGGCAGCCGCCACCTCGATCAAGCCGGCCGCGTAGTCAGCGGCCTGCACGCCCAGTCGCAACACGTGATCGTCGCAGGCGCGCTCGCGCTCAATCCGCATCCGTCGAACCGCCAGCCACACCAGCGGATGCATCCAATAAAATGCTGCCGTCAGGCGGCTGCTGAGTTGCCAGAAAATGTCGCCGCGGTAAACGTGGGCCAGTTCGTGCGAGAGCACAACGCGAAGTTGCTCGTCGGACCAGTTCGTGCAATCCTCCGGCAGCAGAATCGTGGCCCGCAGGACGCCCACGACCATCGGCACCCGCATGCGAGGAGTCGTCAACAACCGAATCGCAACGTGTTTCGCCTGCCGCTTTTGCAATTCGTTCAACCAAGCGATAATCCGCTGTTCCTCGATCGGCTGAGAGCCGCGCAACAATCTTCGCGCGCGGTACAGGCAGACGGCAAGCCATAGAAGATTGACTGACATGCCGACCAGCCAAATGATGACCACGAACGTTGGCCACGACGCTGGTGTTGCCGACACCATGGCGGGCGATGAAGCCGCGACGAACTCAGCCGGCCCTTGAGCAGTTGTCGTCGCCGGCATCTTCTCCAAGCGCGGAAGCCCGATCGACTCGTTCGTCGATGCACTGGTCTGATCCGCCAGTCCCGGCTCAATGAAAGACTCGTGAATGCCCGGCATGGACGCCACGTGTGCCGTCAATTCGCCTGAGTCGAATGCGACGGATCGCTCACTGTTTTGGTTCACCTGGGCTGGCAGAAAGGGCAGCGGGATGGCCACCGACCATCCAGGCAGAATTGCATAGAACAGCGGCAGGACCAACAGTCCTGCGACGGTGAGTTGCCATACGCAATATCGCACGGCAGCCGAATTACGGCGAAGGTAGCACGTTACCAGCCATGCCAATCCGAGGATCAGCGTTGCTCCGATGGCCAGCGCCGCCATGATCGATACCGCGCCGGCGCTAAGTGCTTCAAGCGATTCATAGTTCGCGGCCATGGCCATCTCCATTCCAGCAAAGGTTATGCATGCGATGCGCACAAGCTTCATATATGCGCATCGAACAAACTACTTGAAGCTCCGATGCTCCTTGCGGGCCTTGTCGATCATCTCGGTCAAATGATCCAGTTCCGCGGTTGACATGTCGCCGGCCGAAAGATCAAGCAGCGCTGCCACCGCGTCGCCGGCCGATCCATTGAACAGCGTCCCCAACAGCCGCCGCAGCGCGGTTTTCTGCGACTTTTCGCGCGAAGCTGCCGAGCGATAAAGATACCGCTTGCCCTGGGGGCGAAGCTTGAGCCACCCTTTTTCTACCAGCAGCCCCAGCATCGTGCGAACCGCCGAATAACTTGGCGGATCGGCCAGATGCTTTCGCACATCGGCCACGGACGCTTCGCCGAGGCGCTGCACGGTTTCGATGATCTGGCGTTCGCGTTTTCCCAACTCCAGCGGCGTTTTTTCCATGCTCGTGCCCGTCCACAAGTGCCAGTGTATTAGCACGTGTCAATATAATGGCATGTCCGGGCCTTGTCAAATGGTTTTCGAGCCGGTCCCCCGGTGAAGCAGGACAGTGACGCGCCCCTCGAAAGTGTGCCAGGGGTCGTCGGCCGGATGTTTGCCATAGGATCTTGCCGTCGCAGTCGGAAAAGACGGGGCTTCGGGGGACAGTGGCCGTGTCACGAGCGCCGCACGTCGACGAAATGGCTTGTCGGGGCATAACGCCAGCCAGCGGCGGCAAGATGCCGTGGAGCCGGAGGGAAAAGCTGAGAAAAATTCACCCGGCGTTGGACGGAGGGGGCCGGTCCATGGTTACAATCATCGACATGGCAAGACTGGATTGGTTCCAGGCAAAGCGGATCCGAAAAACATCGAATGACACGTCACTGTCAGCTCATACTTCAGGCGCAAAGTCATAATAAGGATGCAAACCATGCAAACCATCCATCGATGCGCGATCTTCGTGGCGCTGTTGTCGACCATGGCTCTTACGCGAGGAGCCGAACTGGGTCCCGTTCGGACCGCCAGTGGACTCGTGCGCGGAACGATCTCGGCCACCAATGACCCGGTGCAAGTCTTTCGTGGCATACCGTACGCCGCGTCGGCGGCTGGCGCGAACCGCTGGAAGCCGCCCCAGGCGGTCGTGCCTTGGGATGGAGTGCGCGCGTGCACCGAATTCGGCCCGGCGTGCCCCCAGTTGCCCTATCCCAAAGAGTCGGCCTTCTATCGCGATCCGGAGCCGCAGAGCGAGGATTGCCTGAGCCTGAATGTCTGGTCCGCCGCCGTCGGGGCCAAGGAGCGCCAACCGGTGATGGTGTGGATTCATGGCGGCGCGCTGACGCGTGGTAGCGGCGCGATCGGCGTCTACGACGCCACGGCGCTGGCGAAAAAGGGAGTCGTGGTCGTCACGATCAACTACCGGCTGGGACCCCTGGGCTTCTTTGCCCATTCCGAGCTGACCGCCGAATCGCCCGAGCACGCGTCGGGCAACTACGGTTTTCTGGATCAAATCGCGGCCCTGAAATGGGTGCACGAGAACATTGCGCGTTTTGGCGGAGACGCGGGCTGCGTCACGATCTTTGGCGAGTCGGCCGGCGCGCAGAGCGTCTGCGCCCTGGTGGCCTCACCGCTGGCGAAGGGGTTGTTCCATCGCGCGATTGCCGAGAGCGGCTCCGCGTTCCGGCCCGTGCCCAACCTCGCGGCAGCCGAACGGCAAGGCGCGCTGCTGACCGAAGCGGCCGGCGCCAAATCGTTGAATGAGTTGCGGCAGGTTCCCGGCGAAAAACTGCTCGACGTTGCGAGCTCGCGCAGCGACGGCCGCGGAGGTCCCAATGTCGACGGATGGTTTTTGCCCGAGGACGCGCTGACGATTTTCGCGCATGGCAGGCAAAATAATGTGCCGACGATCGTGGGCTCGAATGCCAATGAAATGACGACCCTCTCGCCCGTGGCATCGAGGCCGAAGACGCTTAAGGCGCTCGACGGGCAAATCGCGTTGTTGTTGGGTGATCCGGCCGAAGTGAAGCGATTGTATCCTGCGGCCAGCGACGACGACGCCACGCGGGCCTATCTCGATATCGTGGGCGACGTCGCGTTCACGCTGCCGGCGCGGATGTGGGCCCGCTGGGATATTCAAGCCGGCGGCCGTGCCTACCTGTATCAATTCACCCACGTCACGTCTCTGGCCGCCAGCGCCGGCCTCGGCGCGCCGCACGCGGCGGAGATCGCCTACGTGTTCAACAATCTGGATCGACTCAAGCGGCCCTTTGACGAAACGGATCGCAAACTGGCCGATACGATGTCGACCTATTGGACCGCGTTTGCCCGCACAGGCGATCCCAATGCCGCCGGCCTGCCCGAGTGGAAACCGTACGACGCGCAAGGCGAGCCGGCGATCGATTTTGGCGCCACGGTGAAGCTGGCCAGTCACGTGCGGCAAGAAAAGCTCGACGTGCTCGAAGGCCTCATGCAGAAGCGACGTCAAGCGCCCGCGCCCTGAGCCATTGGTTGATAAGCAGAATGCGATGACAGGAAAAGGACAAGCGACAAAAGGGGAGCGACAAAAGGGGACATCACTGGTTTCTGGTGGTTGGAACGAAAAAAGGGGACATCGCTGATTTTTGGTGGTTGGCGATTGTCCTGGGGCGGCCGGGGCCGCGGAGGGTGAAACCTAGTCCCAGCCGCGCGGCGGTAGTTTGCACCCAGGCCTCGGGACCAAACGGTCGGCCGCGTTGAACGCGCGCGCGCAGTCCGTCGAGCGATCCCTTGGGCGTGCGGACGTTCACCCGATCCAGCCAGGCGGACGGACGCTTGACGGGCCACCCGCTCAGGGTCAGCCCGCCGGCGCGATGCGTTCGCCGCCACAGTCCGCTCCACCGCCACTGTTCCGCCCGGCCGACGAGCTTCGCGCGCAGCGGATTCGCCTCGACGTATCGGCACAAGGCCAGAAAGTACGCGTCCTCGGCCACTGGAAAGCTTTGGAATCGACCTTGGTAGAGATGTCCACTGCCCGCGGCGATGATAGTGCTCGTGATGTCGCCGCACGTGCGTGACGCCGGCCCAGCCCACGGTAGCGTCCGAAGGCCTCATAGTCGCCGGGCTCGTGAAACAGTCGCAGCCGACCATTGGCCCGATTGAGCACATGGTAGACCAGCCCGCCCACAATACTTCGCGCCCGTCGTGGCATACCTGCAATCTAGCAAACCCGCCAGCAAATCAATGACTCCCGTCCCCTTTAATTCGTCCCCCCTTTAATTCGTCCTGTTCCATTGGCAGCCCGTGCGCATCTGGTAGATGATGCCATTCAGGCATCCACGCCAACACGCGGGCGGCCGGCCCGTGCGTTTGCGCGGCCAATAGGCCAACAGAATCGGTTCGATGATCGACCACAGCGTATCGTCGACTTCCCAAATCGTGTCCAACGTCTTCGTCTTGGCCATGAAGAGCCTCCTTGCTCAAGTTGGCCAACGGTTTACATCACCACACCGAAATCACCAAGACCAGTTTTGAGATAGTTACTAATTACCCCGAATCGACACGAGAGTCCCAAATCGACCGATACGTCATTCGATGTGAAACCGTGTTTTACCCAAGACGTCGTCGTATGCCTCTAGCCGGTCGTCAACTCGGCTCTCAGAGAAGAAGGGAGGCTGCACAGAGTTCTGCACTCTCATGCTGAATGGGCAATGCGTGCATACAAACCACGTTCTGTATTCTCCCCTTGGACGTGTAAACCACACAGAGACTGAAAATTCATGGCACCGAGGGCATTGAATGGCCTCAGTACATCCCGACTCGAACACGCGAAGCAGTTCTAACCGCTCAGCGAGGTCGTTATTCTGGTTTTCGGAACTGTCTGGCTGCATTTGCCGCTTCCTCCAACCCTTGTGCCGTACCGGGACCGAAACCCTGTCCAAGGACGGCAGCTTTTTGTTGCAAATGGATTAGCTCTTCCTCCAGCACGTGATTCAGCATCGCCTGAGACGAGAAGGCTTCCTCCCCGAGGGCGGCTCCTTGGTCAAGCGACATTGCACGGTAGCTACTTGGCATGTCCGCGCGAATCAACTCCTTTAACTGGCTTGTATTATAGCCTGCGCCTTGCAGTGCCTGATCGGCGCGGCTAACCATCTGTGCCTCGGAGCTGTTAAATCCAGTTAATCGACCAATTCCACTTGCAGCTGAAAAACTTCCAATCCGAGAGGCCGCGAAGGCGGCCGACCCTGCGCCGACTATACTAGCGGTTGCGTAGAAATATTCCGAGTAAACCGGGTTTCCGGTGACGCTATCCAATTTCTGTGAGGTCAAAGTGCGCTGGTAGTCGCCGCTCCATACCTGTTGGAGCCCGGCCCAGAACACGTCGAGACCATGCCCTGTAACTATTGGGAGGAATTAAAGGGGACGGGAGTGAATGGCACGAAGTTAAGCGGCATGTC
>JBGQKM010000172.1:0-13077 GCA_041499515.1 Planctomycetia bacterium
CGAGCTCGAAGACGCGGTCGCCCGGCTTTTTGTCGTGGATGAGTAATTTGAGCGGCAAGATCTTGTCAGGATCGAGCAGCGCCAATTTCTTGCCTAGCGCGTCCTCGAGCTGGACTTTGCCCTCGGCGGTCAGCGAGGCCCGGAAAGCCTGGTTGTGGTGGGAGTCGTTGGCCGAAACGCCGGTCAGCCGCGCCGTCTGGCACAATTGATCCCAGCGCTTCAGATAATCGGCCGGATAATCCAACAGCGCGCCGAACGTCTCCTGCGGATACTGTTTGACCGCCGGGATCATGCCCAACAAGGTCAGCGGCGAGCGCAGCGCGCCGAGAAACCTGGGTTCATCCTTGAAGTCGGCGTGCGTGTTATAGATTTCGCTGCCGGTCATCCCGTTGATCTCCCAGTCCATCCGTTCTTCGAGATGGCACAAAAACACCAATCCGTCGGCGGCGCGGACCTGGTCGGCAAACTCTTGCGGACTGTGGGAGACTTCCTTTTGGATGCTGCGGCGGGGATACGCCAAAAAGCCGTTGGTTTCGGCGCCGGGAATCAACAGCACGCCGTCCTTCAGGCCGCGATGACCGTCGTCGACGTAGTCGTAATGGCTGGCCGGATGCTCGCTGAACATGATGACGCGCACGCCCGTGAGTTTGGCCGCGGCGATGATTTCGTCGATCGTGCCCCGGCTATCGTGCGAAAAGGCCGAATGAACGTGCAGTAATGCTCGCACGTCGTCGTATCCGCTTGAGAGCGACACTTTGCGCAGCTCTTTTTTCAGGCCTTCGATCCGATCGTGCGTGGCGCGGAGTTTTTCCAGCCCCATTCGCTCCACGGCGTCGGACCAGGCCGCTTGCGACAGGGCGGCGAACAAAAGCATTGTGAGCCCAAGGCGAAAAAAACGCATCGTGAAACTCCGGCGACGGGAACTAGAGATCGAGGCTGGCACTTCATCGTAACATGACGCCCGAGGGGCTGAAACACTTGCGGCCGAACGTGCCGCACGCGTTGAGCGCTTAGGCACACCTGATATACTGCCCCGGACAGCAGCGTGTTTCGCCGCGCAGATTCGATCTTTCCAGCCGCCGGGTGGCAGCAATGCCGTATTTGATCGGGACCGACGAAGCCGGATATGGGCCCAACCTGGGGCCGCTGGTCATCTCGGCCTCGGTCTGGCACGTGGCTGAGTCGCCAATCGAGACCGATCTTTACCGGCTGTTGCGACAAGTGGTCTGCAAGAGACCGCCGGGTCGCGCGTCGATGCGGCGTTTGGCCATCGCCGACTCGAAGGCCTTGTACAGCCCGGCCCAGGGTCTGAAGGTTCTGGAGCGCGGCGTGCTGGCCGCGTTGGGGTTGATCGATCGCTGCCCGTGCGATTGGCTGGACGTCTGGCAATGGTTGGCTCCCCAGTCTTTGGTCCATCTGACGGATATGCCGTGGCACGCGAATTACGATTTGCGGCTGCCCCTGGCGGCCGATCCGGAGGATCTCGCCCAACTGGCCCCTAAGTTGCGGCGCGGTCTGGAGCATGCTGGGGTGCGCTTGGTGGCGCTGGAAAGCCGCGCGGTTTTTCCCGAGCAGTTCAATCGGGCCACCGACCAATTCGGCAACAAGAGCGAAGTGCTCTCCAAGGTAACCTTGGCGCTGGTCGGCGACATGCTCAGGCATTGCACGGGCGAGGCGGCGCTGGTGGTGTGCGACAAGCACGGCGGGCGCAACTATTATGGCCGGCTGTTGCAGCAGCAGTTTCCCGAACCGCTGGTCGAGGTGCATGGCGAAAGCAGCGCCCAGAGCATCTATCGTTGGGGGCCGAGCGACCAGCGCGTCGAAATCCGCTTTCGCGCCCGCGGCGAAGCGTTTCTGCCCACGGCGCTGGCGTCGATGGCCTCGAAATATTTGCGCGAGTTGGCGATGGGCGCCTTCAACGAATTCTGGTGCGGTCGCCTGCCGAATCTCGCGCCAACGGCCGGCTATCCGCGCGACGCGCGGCGGTTTCACGCCGCAATCGGGCCATTGCAGTCGGCCCTGGGCATCGAAGACCGCATCGTGTGGCGCGATCGCTAAGATGTTTCATTCCCAGGCGTGTTGAGGTTCAAGGACCATGCTGCTGTACATCGTGCGACACGCCTACGCCGGACAAAACGGCGATCCTCGGTATCCCGACGACGCGCTGCGCCCATTGACGAAAAAAGGACAAAAGCGGTTTCGCCGCGTCATAAAAAAACTCGCGGCCCAGGGGTTGGCGCCGACGCTGGTGGCCACCAGCCCGCTGCTGCGCTGCCGGCAAACGGCCGATGTGATTTGCGATCGGGTTTGTCCGGCGCCTCGGTTGGCGGAGTTGCCGGCGCTTGAGCCCGGCGGTCAATTGGCTGCGCTTGTGGCCTGGTCGAACGAGCAAGGGGCCGAAGAGCTTGCCTGGGTCGGCCACGCGCCGGACGTCGATCGGTTCGGCGCGGCGCTGTTGGGCAGCCGCGACGGCGCGCTGCAGTTTGCCAAGGGAGCCGTGGCCGCGATTCATTTCGACGACGAGATCGCACCCGGTCTCGGCGAACTGCGCTGGTTTGTCACGCCCAAGTCGCTCGGCTGTTAGACGGCGGCGGACCCGATGGCGCCGCTGGGCCGTTTCCTGCGGCGCGACGCGGATGCTCGCCGCTCTCCACCGGTGCCAGAATCCGGGCTCTGGTCGCTCGGGGCGAGCACTTGAAGCAAGGGTGATTATTGATATACTTCGGGCCGGACCTTGGGACCGCGCTGGTTATCCAAACTCTTCCCCCATTTCAGGCGGCGCTATGGACATCAAAGCTGCATTGGCGGAGCTGATCGGCACGTTTACGCTGGTCTTCATCGGCGCGGGGGCCGGCGCCCTGGCCGAAACTTCCGGCGGTGACATTGTGGGCGTTGCCTTTGCCCACGGCCTGGCGTTGGTGGTGATCATTTACACCTGGGGCAGCTTCTCCGGCGCACACGTCAATCCGGCCGTCACGTTCGGCGTCGTTGTGGCCGGCAAGATGGACTGGGCCAAAGCGGTTTCCTATTGGATTGCGCAATTCGCCGGCGGCGTGGCCGCGGCGTATCTGCTGTTGTGGCTTCTCGGTCCGGAATCGAACCTGGGATCAACCATCGGCAGCCTGACGCCGCACAACGACGTCGAGGGAAACGCCCTCAAAGTCGTGGTCCTGGAAGGCGTGCTGACGTTCTTCCTGGTGGCGGCCGTGTGTGCTTCCGGGGTGCATGGTCTGAATGGCAACCTGGCGGGAATGGCGATCGGGCTGGTGTTGACGATGGATATTCTATGCGGCGGCGCGCTCACCGGAGCCAGCATGAACCCGGCCCGGACCTTGGGCCCGGCGCTGGCCTTGGGCGACCTGTCGTACGTTTGGATGTATTTCGTGGGTCCGCTTGCGGGCGGGGCCATCGCGGGTTTAGCATACGAGAACTTCTTCATGGCGGCCGAGGGCAAGGCCCGTTCTAACGCGGGCGATTCGCACGGCAAACGCAGGAAATAACCGTCCGGCGGTCGAGGTTTTGCGCGGTGTCGACTCGTCCCTATTTCCATTGGTGCAAGTCCATCTCCAAGCAAACTCTTTCGAACAAGTGAACACCAACGACACGACTATCAATTTCGGTAAAGGAGAATGACTAGATGAAACGCAGCACACGATTGTGGTTCTTGCTCGGCACCTCTGCTGTGATTGTTTCGGCGCTGGGGCTGGCGACGTCGGTCGCCCAACAGCCTGACAAACGACCATCGAGTTACGCCAGTGTCAACGAACCGAAGCTCGACGACGTGATCGCCCGCATGACCAAGGAGAAACCGGCCATCGCCAAGCGGCAAGCGGACCTCCTGGCCGCGCGCTACGACCTGGCAAACCGGGCCGCCAAGGGCGTCACGATGTCCAAGGGCAAGGCGATCCAGGACGGGGTGAGGGCCAAGCTGCCCGCGGGCGCGACGTGGGACGCGCTGGCCAAAATGTCGCCGGAGGAGATCCGTTCCAAGGACGCCTGGCCCAAGGCGTTTCTGCCTCTCTCGCATCCGAACCATCCCGAAGGCGGAATGTTGTTCCCCAAGCAGCAAATCGATGAGATCAAGAAACAAGAAGAACGGGACTTGACCCGCTTCGATCTGGATTTCGATCTGCCCGAGCATTTCCTGCCGGAGTTTCCGCCCCCAATTTTCCTCACGACGCGCCCCGATCTGGGTGACGTCTCGCAGGGCAAGCTCGTGACGATTGCCAACTACTACGATATTTTCAGCGGCATACTGAATCCCAAGCAGTTGGAAGGTTTGAGACTGCTGGTCACCCCGTTTCCGCAGCAGCAGTTCAACCAAACGCAGGATCGGCGAACGGTCAAGGCCAGCCGCGGGGTGGTCTGCTTCGATTGTCACGCCAACGGCCATACCAACGCGGCAACGCATTTGGCCGGCGACGTCCGACCGCAGGAGTTCCGCCACCGCATCGACACGCCGTCGCTGCGAGGCGTCAACGTGCAGCGGTTGTTCGGTTCGCAGCGGGCCTTGAAGAGCGTGGAAGATTTCACCGAGTTCGAGCAACGGGCGGCCTACTTCGACGGCGACCCGGTCATCGCCACGAAGAAAGGCGTGAATATCCTGGAGCGCGGCAGCCAGGTTCACTTCATGGCCGAATTCCAAGAGCTGCTCGATTTCGCTCCCGCCCCGAAGCTGGACGTGTTCGGAAAACTCGACCCCAAGAAAGCGACCGAATCGGAATTGCGCGGCGAGAAGGTGTTCTTCGGCAAGGCTCGGTGTGCCGAGTGCCATCCCGCGCCCTTCTACACCGATAACATGATGCACAACCTGCAAACTGAAAGGTTCTTCAAGCCCCAGATGGTCAACGGTCGCATGGCTTCGTCTGATGGCCCGATCAAGACCTTCCCCTTGCGAAGCATCAAGGATTCGCCCCCCTACTTGCACGACGACCGGCTGCTGACGCTGGAAGATAGCGTCGAGTTCTTCAACCTCGTGCTGGGGCTGAAATTGGCGACGGAAGAAAAGGCGGATTTAGTGGCATTCATGCGTTGCCTCTGACAAGTCAGCTCAGGTGGCATGGGTGGCCGACGGCCGGCGCGATCGTCCGGACCGGCACCCCATGCCACCCGGCGATGCTTGTTCCAGTCCCCCTCGCGTCCTAGACTTGAATGAAGCTGACCCGCGAGGTCGCGGTTGTTTCGGCCAGCCTCTCCACACCTTTCAGTCGGCCGATTGGCATGCCGCTCGACGAAGACGAACTGTACCAGGAGCGGATCCTGGATCATTACGAAGAACCGTTTCATCGGGGGCCTTGCCCCGCGGCGACCCACGCGCACGAGGACGAAAACCCGCTGTGCGGCGACACGGTGCGCGTCGAACTGGCGATCGAGCGCGACGGGACGATCCGCGACGCCTACTTCGACGGCGACGGCTGCTGCATCAGCCAGGCCTCGGCCTCGATGCTCATCGAGCAGCTCAACGGCAAGCGGATCGACGACGTCAAGGCTTTCACGGCGCAGGACATGCTGAACCTGTTCGGGGCCAAATTGACGCCGAATCGTCAGAAGTGCTGCTTGCTTCCCTGGCGCGCGCTGCAGTCGGCCATCTATTCGCCGGTGACTGCCGATGGCCCCGGCGGCCGCGATGGGGGTTGCGATGAAAAGCGATAGCGGCCACCTCTTGGACGTGGACCGGATCCGCGGCGATTTTCCGATCCTGTCCAGCCGGATGCACCAGACCGCCGATCGGCCCGCCGTGCCCTTGGTCTATCTCGACAACGCCGCCACGACGCAGCGCCCGCGACAAGTGATTCAGACGATCGTGGATACCTACGAACAACACTATGCCAACGTACATCGGGGTATCCACTGGCTGAGCGACCAGAGCACCGACCTGTACGAGGAAGCCCGCGGAAAAATCCAAGCCTTCATCGCCGCGCCCCAGCGCGAGGAAGTGATCTTCACGCACGGCACCACCGAGAGCATCAATCTCGTCGCCCGCAGTTGGGGCGACGCGAATTTGAAGCCGGGCGACGAGATTCTGCTCACCGAACTGGAACACCACTCCAATATCGTGCCCTGGCAGCAAGCCGCCGCGCGCACCGGAGCGACGATCCGCTTTCTGCCGATCACCGACGACGGCCAGTTGGCCCTCGACGCACTCGACCGATGCTTGTCGCCGCGCACGCGGATGGTGGCCGTGGCCGCGGTTTCCAACGTGCTGGGCACGATCACGCCGCTGCAGCCGATCATCGCCGCGGCCCACGCCGTGGGCGCCTTGGTGCTGGTGGATGCCGCGCAAAGCGTGCCGCACCGGGCCACCGACGTGCAGAAACTCGGCGCCGATTTTGTCGCCTTCAGCGGCCACAAAATGCTGGGTCCTTCGGGCGTCGGCGTGCTCTATGGTCGCCGGGAGCTGCTCGAGGCCATGCCTCCCTTCCTGGGCGGCGGCAGCATGATCCGCCGCGTCACCACCACCGGCTTCGAGCCGGCCGAAATACCGGCGAAATTCGAGGCTGGCACGCCCCCGATCGTCTCGGCCATCGGCTTGGGCGCAGCCATCGACTACTTGCAACAGGTGGGTATCGACGCGATCCACGCTCACGAACGCCGCCTGTGTATCCAGGCCCATCAAGTGCTGGGTTCGATCGCCGGGCTGAAGTTTTTGGGGCCCCCGCCCGAGGACAAAGCGGGCATCGTCAGCTTTACGCTCGATCGCGTGCACGCCCACGACATTGCACAACTTCTGGATCGCCAGGGGATCGCCGTGCGCGCCGGCCATCATTGTGCCATGCCGCTGCACAAGCGGCTGGGTATCAATGCCAGCGCCCGGGCCAGCTTTTACTTCTATAACACGCCCGGCGAAATCGAACAGTTGGGCAGGGCACTTGTGGAGATCAAGCGGATCTTCCGCCGGAAATAGTCCGACGCACGGCGCCGTCAGGGTCGCCAGGCCAGCCATCGCTTGAGAAGTCTGGCCTTGAGCGGGGTCCGTCGCGTGCGTTGGTATTGATCGGCGATCTGCTGGAGCACCGCGACCTGCGTCGGATAACAGTGGATCGTTTCGGCCAGCGCGTGGAGCGAGAGTTTGCGGTTGATGAGCAGTGTCAGTTCGCCGATCATTTCGCCGGCATGCGCTGCGATGATCGTGCCGCCGACCACCCGGCCGCCGCCACGTCGCGTGTGGACCACGGCAAAACCCGCCGTTTCGCCGTCGAGCACGGCTCGATCGACGTTCAGCAGCTCGGCCCGATAACTGTCGATGGCCAGACCGCGCCCCAGGGCTTCACCGGCGGTCAGGCCCACGTGCGCGATTTCGGGATCGGTGTACGTACAGCGTGGAATGTTCAGGCGGCTGAACTTCTTGCGTCGCAAGAACAGGGCATTTTGCACGGCGATGCGGGCCATCGCCTCGGCGGCGTGGGTGAATTTCGCCTCGGCGCAGACGTCGCCCGCGGCATAGACGCGGCGGTTGCTGGTTTGCAAATAATCGTTGACCACCACGCCCCGTGGCGTGGCCTCGATGCCGGCGGCCGGCAGATCGAGCGTGTCGACGTTGGGCCGCCGGCCGACGGCCACGAGAATCTCGTCGCCGATGAGCTCCTGTTTCTGGTTTTCGCGTTGGATCACCAGCGCCTTCGACGGACCCAGTCGCTGCGCCCGCACCGTCTGCCAGCCCAAATGAAGATGGATTCCCTCCGCGGCGAGTCGCGCCGCGATGAACTGGCCGACTTCGCGGTCTTCTTTCCTCAGCAAGCCGTCGTGATGGCTCACCAGGTGCACGTCGCTTCCTAGGCGGCGAAAGGCTTGGGCCAGCTCACACCCGACCGGGCCGGCGCCGATCACGATCAGCGTGCGGGGCAGCTCGCTGAGCGAAAAAATGGTTTCGTTGGTGCGATAGCCGAGCTCAGCCAATCCGGCCAGGTTCGGCTCGACGGGGCTGGCCCCCGTGGCGATCACCGCGCGGCGAAATTCGATGGCTTGACCGTCGATCTCCAGCGTTCTCTTTCCGGTGAACCGGGCCGCGCCCAAAAAAACATCGATTTCCAGCGCCGCAAACCGCTCGGCCGAAGCGCGTTGGCCGGTGGCAGCCCGCAGCCGCCGCACGCGCTGCATCACCGCGGCAAAGTCCCACTGCCCGAAAGCCGGGCCGCGAAACCCCAACTCGGCTGCCGTGTTCATGGCGTGGGCGCCGCGCGCGGAGCGGAGTAGTGCCTTGCTGGGAACGCAGCCGAAGTTAAGACTATTTCCCCCGAGCAGCCGGCCTTCGACGAGCGCCACTTTGGCGCCGAAGTCGGCGGCGCCGACGGCCGCGGCCTGGCCGGCCGGGCCGCCACCGATTGCCACCAGATGGTAAGGTCCGCAGGGAGTCGGGTTTTTCCACTCGGCCGGATGCACGTTCTTCAGCAGTTCTTCGTCGTGTGCATCGCGTGGCGTCAGTTGCATGGCGAGGCCTTTCGACGAGCCAGCGCCGGCGCTCGGCTCGGCTTGTGCGCCGCAATTGCGCGCGAACTCGGATTCAGTGAGGCAATTGCCGCGGTGGACTTTCGATCACCTTCACGTCGATGATGGATTCGCGCTCGTGGCTGGCGCCAAAGCTGGCGTAATGGGCCGTCACCACGCGCTCCTGCAATCGGCGGCGCGCGAAGGCTTTTAGAGCTTTGCGCGAAGGCGGAAACAGTAGGACGAGCGCCGCCAGATCGGTCAACAGTCCGGGGATAATGAGCAACACGGCCGCGACCATCACGAGCATTCCGTCGACAAGCGAGTCGGCCGGCATTCGCCCGCTATCCAGATCCGCCGCGATCCGCCGCAGCGTTTGCATTCCCTGATGACGTGCCAGCAATACGCCCAGCAGGCCCGTGCTCAGCACCAGCCCCAGCACGAACAGCCCCGAGGTCTCGCCGGCGATCCACACCAGCAACACGATTTCGACGACAGGCACCAGCGCGAAAAAAAGAAACCATCGTGCCAACACAACAGCTCTCCAGGGGAAAGAGTCACCCCATTGTAGGCGAGCCGGCCCGCGGCGAGAACCGTGGGGCTTACTTGGTTGTGGTTTCGTCGTACCGAGCGGCCAGTTCCGAGCACTTTTGGGCTTCCTGGGTGTTTCCCATTTGTTCGTGCATGCTGGCCAGATTTCCGTAGGGGACTGCAAGCGCCGTTTTACTCAACAGGCCGTCGCGGGCCGCCCGTTCCATCAACGCGACCCCCTGGTTCGTCAACCGCAGCGCCTCGCGGTGATTTTTCTCTTCCCAGTAGGAAACGGCCATGCTGACGAACGTTTCGCCTTGTTTTCCGCAGTCGGTCGTCGCCGCCGGCACTGGGCTTTCCAAAAGTGGCACGGCCCGGTCGAACCAGGCGATGGCCTGCTTGTGATCCGCCTGCTCGATCGCAAGAATCGCGCCCAGCCGATAGCACAGCCGTCCGCGAACGTAGTCGTGGTTCGGCAATTGCGTGCCGGCCTGTTCGCCCCGGTCGAGGTAGTCCAGCGCCATTTTTCCCAGCGCTAGCGCTCGATCGGCTTTCTGACGCGACGCTTCAATCTCCACCGCCTCATTCAACGCCACGCCGATGTGCCAGGCCAGTTGTGCCTGGTAAGCCGGGTCACGGGCTTCGTCGACCATTTTCTTTCCCAACTCGGTCACGCCCTGAATCCAAACATGCGAGTCCGGCGGATCCGCGATGCCGGCCAATGCCGCCAGCGCCTGTTCGGACACCCGCAAGCGGATCTCCGGCGAGCTCTGTTCGTTGGCGATCGCGTCATCGGCAAACGCGCCGGCGCGCTCGATCCACTTGGGAACCACCTTGAGCTTTTGCTGCCAGGCGCCCCAGCCAATGTCGTGAGCCACGGCCAGGTGCGCATCCACCAGCAATTCTTTCGCCTCGCGCCGCACGGTCATTGCCGGGTCGCCCGCCAAAGGTACGGCCATTTTAATGGCTTGCAGGTGATACTTGATCGCTTGCGGATAATCGCGCTCGTGCGAGGCCGCCAGCAGGTCGCCCCACATGCAGGAGGCGCGAGCCACCACGATTTTGGGCGCCTTGCCCGACTCGATCACGTCACGCACGATCTCAAGGGCCTGCGGACAGTCCCCGGCCTCCGCCAGTATTTTGGCCAGCGTCACGCGGTACTCGAATTCCTTGGGTTCCAGCTCGATCGCTTTGCGCGCCGAGAGCAGCGCTTGTTCCAATTCGCCCGCGCACAGGGCCACCTGCGCACCGAGCCATTGCGCCCGTCCGTTATCGGGCGCCAGTTCCAGGGCCTGTTTCAGATCGGCAATGCAATCGGCATAGCGCGTGGCCATGCGGCTTTCGGCCCGCGCCAAAAACGGCGGAGCGTCGATCGGTTCGACGATAATCTGAAGCACTTTGGGCGGGTCGGAGCGCGGCGCAAAGCCAAACATCACGCCCCGCTCGGGATAAGCCTGTCCCAAGAGCTGACCCTGCTCGTCCCACACTTCCACCGGCTCGACATGAGCGAGTTCGAGCCGATTCACGATCGTCTCAATGGCCATCGGCTTCTCCAGTCGGATGCCCAGCGAGTCGACCACGTCCTTGACGATCGTGACCCGCACGCGACCGAGCGGTTCGACGTCGAAGGTCTCGCGGATTCCGCCGGCGATGGTCTCGACCTGCGCGGGCGCGCCCCATTGGGCATGCAACGCCGCGCGCGTGGTCTGTCCCGGCTGCACGCCCTTCAAGCTGGCGGCGTCGTTCGAACCGGTTTGGCTTTCCTCACTGGGGGACTCGGTGGATTTCAAAGGCACGGGACGAACGTGACCGCGGGGCAATTGGGCCGGCGCATTGGTGGCCTGAGGGTCTTCGGTCGATTCGGCCGCTTCATCATCGACCATGCTCGCGGCCGACTCGTCGTTCGACGGCGCATCCTCGGCCGGCGTTTCTTCTTGAGCCTGCGCGGCGTCGGCTGCGCCTTCCTCCGGATCGTCGGATGTCGCGGCGGTGTCTTGGGATGCTTCGACGCCGGGCTGGGCCAAAACTACGGCCGTCCCCAACGCGGCAACAGCCGCAACGGCCAGCCAGGCCCACAAAATTCGGCGATGCACGTCGAACCGCATGACTGGGTTCCTCCTGAACCACGATGCACGACATTTTGGGCCCGCCTACGCTCACGGCGGCTGATCATCCTGATCAGCCACGAGCCGCGGACGGCCGTTGCCCCAGATAGGAAAATGGCGGCGAAGTATGACGCACCAAGGGTGTTGCGCCTAGGCCAAGCTGATTGCTAGCGAAGCCCGCCGGCACCGCCTTCCATGCCAGCCACGAACCCTAGGGCCGTTTGTGGTTCGTTGGCCAGGAGGGCCGCGCGAACGTGTTCCAAGAGTTCGACCTGCCCGACTGCAAAAGGCACCGCCTGGCCGGCCGCGGGCGACCGCGGGACCAATCGCCGGGCGATGTCGCGCTGCAATGCGTCGATGCCTTGACCGCCGATGGCGCTGGTCAGGATTCCTGCCGGCCGCGCTGCCACCGCAGTGCGCGAGTCGCTCAGGTCGCACTTGTTGTGGATCCGCAATGCGGTGGGCCACTGGTTGGCCAGAGTCTGGTCCTCGTCGGACCAGGGGCTGCTGGCATCGAACACCAGCACCGGCAGGTCGGCCGCCGCCAGCCGGCTCTGCGCCAGTTGGATCCCGGCGGCTTCCAAATGATCGCTGCTAGCGTGCAGGCCCGCCGTGTCGGACAATTCGACCGGCCAGCCGTCCAAAGCGGTCGCGGCCGTGACCACGTCGCGCGTCGTGCCGGGCGTGTCGTGCACGATCGCGCGCGAATAGCCCAGCAGAGCGTTAATCAGGCTGCTCTTGCCCACATTGGGCCGTCCGGCCAGGACCACGCGCCACGGTTCGACCAGATGGCCGCCCAAAGCCGACCACTGGAGCAGTGAATCGACGCACGCCAATGCGGTCCGCGCGTCGCCGGCTCGAAGGCGATCGACGATTTCATCGAAAGTGCGGCGCAAGGCGCCGCGCGCTTGGTCCCAAAGAATCACGGCCGTGCGCTCGGTGAGAGCGGCAGCCAAGGCAATTTGTGCGGCGGCCGCCAGCGGGTCGTCGGCAGACTGGTACTCCCATTGCTGCCAGCCAATGACTCGACAACCGCGCGCCGCCAGCGAATCGAGGATGGCCGCGGCCGCGACGTGCCCGCCGTGGCAATGAATCTCGACGCGCTCGGCCGTTCGTCGGCAAACGACGACTTCCTCGCCCGAGTCGCGCGACTGCCATCGTCCCAAAACGATTTTTCCGCAGGGTTGCTCGGCCAGCGGTTTCTGGCTGCCGGGATGAAACAGCTCGCTCACCGCCTCGGTCGCCCGCGGCCCGGCGACCAGCAGGCTGGCCAAAGCGCCGCGTCCTTCGGGCGTCAGCAGCACGACTTCGGTGGCAGAGAGGGTCGTCACCGCATTCCCTTTTTCGGCCCGCCCCCGAGCGCCGTCAGGGCGATGCCGGAGAGCGTCAGGTGAGGCACGAACTGCGGCGTGCCTTCGCCCTGCAGGGTCAAGATGTTCGCAAAACGCGGCGCGGCGCCGCCGGTCAGAAAAATCTGCGGCGCCAACGATCCCTCGGACATGCGTGCCACCAGCTCGCGCACGGCGCCCACCATGCCCCAGTACAAACCGGAACGAATCGCCGCGAGCGTCGAGGTTCCCAAGGCGTCGGGCGGTTCGGTGACCTCGACCAGCGGCAACAGATCGGTGAATTCGTGCAGCGCTTTGGACGAAATCGTGATGCCGGGCAAAATGGCTCCGCCGCTAAAGGCACCGGCGGGCGAGACGAGATCGACCGTGATCGCGCTGCCCAGGTCGATCACGATGGCCGGTTGTCCGGCGACGCGCAGCCGGTTGGCGGCCACCACGTTGGCCAGGCGGTCGAGGCCGACCTGGTCCGGCCGCGGCACGTGGATTTCCAGCGGCAGATCGGTGTGTTTGAGAAGTAGTACGTGCGGCACCTGACGCTCGCGCAGCCATTCGATCAGCCGCGCGGCCGCCGGACGGTTGACGCTGGCAATCCGCCAACTGTAGCTGGCCGGATCGCGCGGCAGAAGCCCTTCGAGATCCGCCAGCGTCCAGTCGAGCTCGACTGCGAA
>JBGQKM010000173.1:0-13067 GCA_041499515.1 Planctomycetia bacterium
ATCATGCTCCAGCGCGAGGCACACCTCTTGGGTCGTGAGCCGATGATCGGAGTTGGCGTCGATGATCCGCCGAATCCGCAACTCGGCCCGTTCTTGGCCCGCCTGTTCCTGGCCCGCCTGTTCCTGGCCCGCCCGTTCTTGGCCCGCCCGTTCTTGGCCCAGTTGATGAGAACTCATGTGCCGGTTCTTGCGCATGTTTCAAAGTCTTTCCGCGGCTGTTGCCGATTAAGCAGTCTTATCGCTTTGCCAGGTTGAACGTGCAACTGCCTGCGCGACAGGAGTGACAACTAGCTGTCACTCCCCGAATGACCTAGGAGGTCGCCCAGCGCGGCGGGTTTGTACAGGCCAAGGGAGTGCCCGAGCGATGGGCATGCTTTTGAACATGCCGGGCGATTGCCGCGCCCGCGACTTAGCGAGGCGAGCCGGTGGAGCGCGGCGCCGAGCGCAGGGCTTTCATGTTTCCGCCCTGGGGCATGGCCGAGCGAGCGCCCCTGCCCTGCCCCGGCCACCAGGCTCGCACCAACTGCGGACTGACGAAGGCGAAGTTGCCGATGAGCATCACCAGGCCGAAGGTGATCATCCCCAGACAGATCGCGATCCCCATGTGCAGCGGAATGGCCAAGAGCAGCACGATCGGTCGCGTAAGCCGTGGCCAGACCAGGGCCGAATAGGTGATTTCCCAAAAGATGGTCACGTGCGTCATGACATTGATCAGCCGCGGCCATTCGGCCATCCAAGTCATGTCCAACGACTGGTATTCCATATTGCCAAATGCCATCCACAGCGCCGTGCCGTCCCACCAGGCGGGCCCGGTCAGCTTCGCGGTGCCGGCGAACAGATAGATGATGCACATGTGGACTTGAATCAAGCGGATCGCCAGGTTCGCCGTCCAACTCGGTCGCACGGCCAGCGGCCCGCCGGCCCGCCGGCCCGCGAGCCAGCGGTCCAACGAAAAAGCGTCTCCGCACGGCCCGACGGCCAGATACATGGCCAGCATGACGTTGATTTGGTCCAGACCGAACAGCGCGCCCGGCGCGCGCCCCACGTAGGCCAACGTTGCCACCAGAGCCAGCACCGCGGAGACGCGACTGAACAAACCGACCGTTAGCATTGTAAAGACGACAAGCGCCGCGATGTGCGCGGTCCACAACGCCACCGGACTCTCCGGCAGCCACCAAAGATAACTCCACGAATACGTCCCCTGTTGCAACGCGCCCACCGCTTCGCGCGGCAGCCAGCCGTGGGGGCCGAAAAACGCGGCCAGATCCAGGCTCCATACCAGGTGCGTGTACAACAACATCGCGCCGGCAAAAATGCGCGTCGCTCCGAGCGTGGCCGGGTCGACAGGCGTGAACCAAAAACGGTTCCAGCCCGAGCTGATCTCGCCGGCCCATGCTCGCAGAGAACTGACCATGCGCATCAAGGCTCGTCTCGCTTGTAAGTGACCAGTGGGTGTTCTTCGTACAAGGACTTATCGGAGAGTCGCAAGCCCTGGCGAACTTCGCTCATCCGCGGAACGAAGTGCCGCCGCAAATAGAGGCTCACCTCCTTGGCGTGATAGCGATCGGCCAGGTGCTGCGCGTAAGCTCGTTCATAGGCTTCGGCGCGGTCGCGCGGGCCGTCGGAGATCTCCAGTGTGTTGACGAACTCGCTGAGCATGAAATAGCGGTGATACAGCAGACGCGGCTGGTGCTGTTGTCGATCGGGAAAGACGCCCTCTTTCAACGAGCCGTCGTCCAGCGTGATCTCATAGCGCAGCAGGTGGCTGGGCCCCGGCTCGGGCGCGAAAAAGCGATAGCCGTTGGCCAGGCACAATCCCTCGACGTAGGGCTGAAGGACCCGCGCGAAATCGGCGGCGAGTTGCGAAGTTTGCGGAGGCATCGCCCAGGGGCCGACAAACACCGCGGTGACGTGAAACAGAATCAGCAGGCTGACCACCGCGCGCACGGCCGGCCGGGGCAGTGGCTGGCGGTCGGAAATGGCGGCGGTCGGCATCACGGATTGAATATCGGTCCTTGGGGCGTGCTGGGGAAAGGATTCCGGCCATTCATGGTACCAACCCTACGCCGCAAATAACGCGCAAACGCGACGTAATGCGTAACCTTGCGCCCCCCTGCCCCGCCCGGCCCGATGCGGTCTGAAATCGCCTGCGATCGGGCTGATTCAAGGCGTGGAGAGACAATTCCACGACAAAAAAAGCCTTCCCACCGGTCGGGCCGATGGGAAGGCTGGGAACGTCATCACAAGTGGGCCAAGTCGTGCGGGCTACCGCGCGCTTCGGCTGGCAATCTGGTCGGCGGCCTGGCCGTCGAAGTCGATGCTGACTTCGCGCGATTCACCGGCCTTGAGCGAGACCGTTTCCTCGCGGACCTGCTGCTGACCGTCACGCTCGACGACCGCGCGAATCGCGTAAGTCGTCCATTGCGAACCGGCGGCCAACTTGGTCGTCGAGAACTCGCGCACCGAACCGGTGGCCTTCGTCTCGCGACCGGCCAGATACAACCTGGCCTCGGCCGGCAGACGAACCACCAGCGTGGTGCGGGCGCCGTCGGCGGCCGTAACGCTTTGGTCAGCCTGCGTGAAATCGAGGTTGGCCGTTTGTCCGGCGGTCAACAGAACCGTCTTGGTTTCCGTCACGGTGTCGCCGTCGCGGAGGAACTCGACACGCACGCTGTAATTGTAGTGAGCGCCGGCTTGCAGGTCGCGCGAGATGTACTCACGCTCGACGCCGGTGCTGGTGGTCGGATGTTCGTTGACAAACACCTTGGCGTCTTCCGGAACCTTGACCGACAACACCGCGCTGGTGCGCAGCGGTCCATAGGTCGGATGATAAGCCGTCGGGGTCGCGCCGGCCGCCGGAGCAGCATCCGAAGGCCCGGGAGCATTGCCCGGAGGCGTGCTCGGAGCCGGACCTGGAGCCGGAGTCGCGGGAGCACCCGGCGTGATCACCTTGTAAGCGCCGCCGGTGGAACCGTATCCGCCGCTGGAACCCCAGCTTCCACCGCTCGAGCCCCAACTACCGCCGCTGGAACCCCAACGGCCGCCGCTCGAGCCCCAGCTACCACCGCTGGAACCCCAACTGCCACCGCTCGAGCCCCAGCTACCACCGCTGGAACCCCAGCTGGCACCGCTGGAACCCCAGCTGCCGCCGCTGGAACCCCAGCAGCCATGATGATGACGCCAGCCTGCTTGGGCCTGCGAAGCGCCCAGCGCGCCGATGACCGCAACGACCGTCAAGGCCTTGAAAATTGTTCGCAACATGTGAATTGGCTCCCCTTGAATTACGTGCGTTAACCAGCCCGGCCCTACCCACTCGTTGGGTACAAAACGGCCCAAGCCTTCCAAAACATACCAAGACTAGCATGCAATACAAGAAATCTGCACAGACTTTTTCGATTGCGTGACGTAAACCGCCTAGACAAAATGGGTTGTATCCGCAAGGATTCTAGCCCCCCAACCCCGATAACTACCGATTCGCGGTGGGGACTCGATACGGCAGGCGCGATCGGCAGCGCCGATTCCATCTCGGTCGAACTCGCCCCCGGCCCCTATAATCGGACCCGCAAGGGAGAAACCGCCGAATGCAGCGCTCGCGTTGGATACGCCGAATGCCCTGGTCGATCGTGGCGCTGGCCACGATGCTCATGGCGCTGGGCTGGCTGGGAATCGCGCGGAGTGAGGAGCTCTCCGGCAGCTCGGGCCGATACCTGCATCGCCAATTGTTTTGGTCGGCGCTGTGCATTCTGGCGATGTTGCTGGCCAGCGTTCCGAGTTACCGGGTTCTGGCGCGCTGGAGCTACGCGGCGTTTGTCGCCTCGCTGGTGCTGCTGGTCGCCGTGTACTGGTTCCCGGCCGTCAACGGAGCGCAACGTTGGATCCGCTTCGGTCCGGTCGGCTTGCAACCCTCGGAGTTCGCCAAGCTGGCTTTCGTGTTGGGACTGGCCCGCTATCTGATGTATCGCGACAGTTACCGGCGCGTGGCCGGATTGTTGGTTCCGCTGGCGCTGGTGATGGCGCCGCTGGTGCTGATCCTGAAAGAGCCCGACCTGGGGACGTCGTTGGTTTTTCTGCCGGTGCTCTTCACGATGCTCTTCGCGGCCGGCGCGCGGCGCCGTCACCTGGCATTGCTGGTGGTCGTGGCGGTGGCGGTGCTGCCCTTGGTGGCGTCCCAAATGAGCCGCGAGCAGAAGTCGCGCATCACGGCGCTGGCCGAACAGACGCGGGCCGGCGAAAAACCGACCGACGACGGTTATCACTTGCACCAGGCCAAGCAAGTCTTGGCGCTGGGCGGTTGGACGGGCAGCTTTCTCGGCGGCGACGTGACGGCCGATCGCAGCGCCTACTACGTGCCCGAGCCGCATACCGACTCGATTGCCGTGGTACTGGGCGAACGCTTCGGCTTGTTGGGTTGGGCCGTGTTGTTGACGCTGTTTCTGCTTTTGGCCTGGCGCGGCCTGGTCGTGGCCCAGGCCACGCGCGAGCCGTTCGGGCGCTTGGCGGCCATCGGCATCGTGGCGCTCGTGGCCACGCAGGTGTTGATCAACGTCGGCATGCTCTTGGGCCTGTTGCCGATCACCGGACTGGCCCTGCCGCTGGTCAGCTACGGCGGATCGAGCCTGTTGGCCAATTGCATCGCGCTGGGCCTGTTGCTCAATATCGGCTTGCGGCCCGGGTATGAAGTGACCAACGAGCCGTTTCGCTTTGCCGCCTAGCGCGACCGCGGACCGATGGTCAAACCGCTATTTCGCGGCTTGAATTTGCAGGTCGTCAAACGAGATTTCGCCCGTCGCGCCGCTCATGCCGATCCGCACGATCGCCTCGCGGGCTCTCGGCGGCACGCGCACCTTGTCGACGACTTTCTGCCAGGGAAACGAATCGCGCCACGGGCCGACCCAGGTGTAACCGGCCTGAGCCCGGTTCTCGTCGTAAAACGTGATCGCCACGACCGGCACCTGGTCGTCGCTGGCCCCCGGGCGCACGTTCTTGGCTTTCACCGACACCGAGACGTTCAGTTCGCTCACTCTGCGGCCATCGACCGCGATGCCTTGCAGGGCCTGGGCGCCGCGACCCGGCTCGGTATTGGCGAAGGTCACGTAATGGCGTCCCTCCGGGGCGTCGTCGGCTTCGATCAGTTGCATCTGGCGTTGGTAGTGCCAGGCGAACGGAACGCTCCGATTCTGATCCTTACCTTTCGCGGCCGCTTCGGCCTGGGCCTTATCGGCAGTAGGTGGCCCGCCGTCGGCTTCCTGCCCCACGACCACCAGCTCCTCGAATCCGCCGTTGTTGATGGTGGGGTGTTCGGGATCGGGTTTGGCGACTCGGCCCGCTTCGGCCGTGCCGGTCATCGGCACGAACAGCGTCGGCAGCAGGGCCACCTTCGTCAGCTTGCCGTCTTGCTTCTGGAACAAATACAGCGTTTGCTGATAGCGGGGCCCCACCGGCACGATCATCCGCCCGCCTTCGCGAAGTTGCTCCACCAGTTTGGGCGGCACTTCTTCCGGCGAACAGGTGACAATGATCTTGTCGAACGGCGCGTGCTCGGGCCAGCCCTGATATCCGTCGCCGATCTTGGCCTGGACGTTGTCGTATTTTTTCAAGCGTTTGAGCGTGCGGGCCGCGCGTTCGCCCAACGGTTTGACGATCTCGATCGTGTAGACCTCTTTGACCAAGGGGCTCAGCACGGCCGCCTGATAGCCGCTGCCGGTGCCGATTTCCAAAACCTTGTCCGTCGGCTGCGGCAACAACTGCTCGGTCATGTAGGCCACGACAAACGGCGGCGAAATCGTCTGGCTGTGCCCAATCGGCAGCGCCATGTCGTAATACGCGTTGGAACGCAACTTGCTTTCGACAAATTCATGCCGCGGCGTGTCGCGCATGGCTTGGATCACCCGCGGATCCTTGACCCCGGCCGCCACGATTTCGTCGTCGACCATGCGATTGCGATCGGTCGCAAAATCAACGGCCCACAGCGAACGTGCGCAAAGCAGACCGAAAACAATCGCACATGATGCGGACCGCGCCAGACGCAAATCAAGGTTGGTCATGAAAACCCTCTCCGCCGGCGCGCAATTGCAACACGCGCTGCGGCAGATCGATGGTCAATTGATAAGGCCCCAGCACGTCGTGGCCGAGCAACACGTCGACCAGGTCGAGCCGCTCCAGGTTTTTGGGGATCGTATCCGATACGGGCCAGTCTTGCAGCGATTGATTGCCCAGTTCCAAAACGTCCAACGAGAGATTGCGCGGCTTGACTTTGAAGACCAGGCTGGACGTGGAACGTTGGAAATTCGGCAGATGCCGCCGCGCCCAGCGGGCCGAAACGAACGTGCCGGCCCGATCGCCCGTGTCGACCAACACGCGAGCCATTGCCCCGCCGGCCAGTTGACCGCGGGCGAGGCAGGCCTGCGAAAACGTCCAAACCGGAATTTCCCAAATCGGCGTGGATGGCTCGGCGTGGCGGATATTCGCGGCCTCGGCCAGGACGCGCCGGCTGGGATAATCAATCGTGAAGCGAACGTGGTGCATCAACTCGGTGCCCAGCGACATTTGCCCCTGCAACGCTTCCAACGGCGCCGAATCGCCGACCAGCACCGGCACGTCGTGCAGCGTCAGACCGCCGAGCTCCAGCGTTTCGATCGTCGCGGGTCGCGCGTTGAGCCGCGCAAAACCCACCAGGTGCGTCGCCGCCGAGCCGATCGCCACGCCGGCGGCCCGTGCCGCCGCCACGGTCAACAATGTGTGCTGCGCGCCGGTGTCGATGAACACCAATGGCAATGCCACGCCGTTGGCCCGCGCTTCCACCGCGTTGAGCTCCGCCGGAACGCTTCCCGGCGCGGCGTGCGTCGCGGGGATTTCAACCGGCCCGGCGCCGGCCGCGGCCGTCAATCGGAAAGCGGTGCGCCCGCCGAGTGATGCTTGCCAGAAGCGGAGCGTTTGCGCGGCCGGTTCGTCGGCGGGCAACTTTGCCAACAACGCGACGAATTGCGGATCGTCCAGCGGCTTCTGCTGTCGAAAGCGCGCCGTGGCCCACAGTTTAAGCGCCTGGCCGCACGTGGCCGCGTCGTCGGCCACCAGGGCCGCCGCGCCAAGCGCGCTGGCTTCAGCCGCCTGGTTGCTGCCGGCCGCCAAAAGCGCCTCGGTGGCCAGCATTTGCAAGGGACCATTGTCGGCCTGCTCTTGAGCGGCATTTAAAGTCGCGTCGATGAACGCCTCGAATTGCCCCGCTTTGCGCAGCCGCTCGAGCCGGGCAATCAACTCTGGCTCGTTCGAGGCCTCTGGCGCCGCCGCTTCTTGCTCGTCGGCCTCTGGGGCGGCCTCTGGCGTCGCGGCCGGTTCCTGGCGAGACGATGCCGCGGCCGATACCCGCGCGGTTTCCAATGCCCCCCCTGCCCTGTCGCATCCAGCCAATGCCAAAACCGCCGCGCCGCAAATCGGCAGCCCCAACAGCACGCTCCAAGTGCCGAGCTTACGAACGGTGGGCCTGAGAATAAAATCCATTCGAGACATTCGCGGGGCGACCCTCCTTTGAGTTGTTGTCCTCTCCTTGATTTTCGCTCATACCTGGCCCTTGGGCAACCGCGACTCGAAATCGCCGCGAAAAAGCGGCTTTCGCCGCGGGGGCTTGCGGCGGCCGCCAGGGTCTGGAACACTGCTCTTGGAACCTCGTTGCTCACCATTCAAGGACCCACTGGCGATGAAAACCAATCCCGTGAAGCGCGCTCTCAGCGAAGGAAAGCCGGCGTTCGGCACCTGGCTGTCGCTGGGCGATTTGTTTGCCACGCGGATCCTGGCCCGCATGGACTTTGCCTGGCTCACCTTGGATCTCGAACACGGCGCGATCGACTGGTCGCAGGCCGCGATGATCTTCGCCACCATCGCCGACGCCGGCGGAGTGCCGCTGGCCCGCGTGCCCAAGGGAAATCACGACTACATCAAACGCACGCTCGACGCCGGAGCCTGGGGCATCGTGGTGCCGATGGTCGATACGGTCGAACAGGCCAAGATCGCCATCGCCGCGGCCAAGTATCCGCCCATCGGAAATCGCAGCCTGGGTGGCGGCATGCACTCGTTGAATTTCGGCTGCGACAGCGGCGAGTATTTCCAGCGGGCCAACGACGAGATTCTGGTCATTCTGCAAACCGAAAGCCCCACCGGCGTGGCCAATGCCGAGGCCATCTACAGCCTGCCCGGCGTCGACGCCATTTTCGTCGGACCGGTCGACCTGCGGGCTCAGATGCGCAAGCCCGACGGCTCGGAAGCCAGCGACGAGGCGTTCGAGGCCATGCTGCAGCGCGTGATCGCCGCAGGCAAGAAGACCGGCACGCCAACCGGCATGCACGTGATGGATCCTAAAACGGCCCTGATGCGCGCCGAACAAGGCATGCAGTTCATCGCCATCGCCAGCGAGCTGCGGATGATGACCGAACGCGCCGCCGAAATCATCCGCGCCGTCCGCCCCGAAGGCGCAAAAAAAGAACTCGTGAAATACTAAGTGCCTATCCGAGACCCCTCTCCCCTCGCGGGAGAGCGCCTATCCGATGAACCCTCTCCCCTCGCGGGAGAGGGCAGGGTGAGGGGCCGTTCTCGAATACCAACAACGAACCGACAAACCGTAACCGCAGCCCACAGGTCATGCACCCGTGCATGACAATTTGTCTTGTCGACACCCAGCGGCGCGTGCCGTTGGACAAAGCCCATTCAACCTTCATCCTTCATCCTACCGCCTCCAGCCTCCGGCCTTTTGCAATGCCCCTCTTCCAACGCGACGAAATCCTCACGCGCTTGCGGGCCAAGGTGGCCGCCAAAAAGCCGATCATCGGCGGCGGAGCGGGCACGGGCCTGAGCGCGAAAATGTCCGAGGCCGGCGGCATCGACCTGCTGGTGATCTACAACTCGGGCCGGTTTCGCATGGGCGGCCGCGGCTCGCTCTCGGGCCTGATGCCCTATGGCGACGCCAACGCCATCGTGATGGACATGGCCCGCGAGGTGCTGCCGGTCGTCCCATGCACGCCCGTGCTGGCCGGCGTCTGCGGCACCGATCCGTTTCGCGTGATGAAACTGTTTTTGCGCGACGTGGCGGCGGCCGGGTTTTCGGGCGTGCAGAATTTTCCGACCGTGGGTCTGATCGACGGCCAGTTTCGCCAGGGTCTGGAAGAAACCGGCATGGGTTTTGGCCTGGAAGTCGACATGATTCGCCTGGCCCACGAGATGAACCTGCTGACGACTCCTTACGCTTTTTCGGTCGACCAGGCCGAAGCGCTCACGCGCGCCGGCGCCGATATCTTGATCCCGCACATGGGCCTGACGACCAAAGGCACGATCGGCGCCACCACGGCCCTGACGCTGGACGAATCGGCGCGGCGGATTCAGGCCATGCACGACGCGGCCCGGCGGATCAACCGCGACATTCTGGTGTTGTGCCACGGCGGACCGATCGCCGAGCCGTCCGACGCCCAATATATTTTGGACCACACCGAAGGCATCGTCGGCTTCTACGGCGCCAGCTCGATGGAACGCCTGCCAGTAGAACCCGCGATCGCCAACCGCGTCCGCGAGTTTATGCAGCTTAAGCTGTAGAGCGGGTTTACCATACGCCGCAGTACATGAGCTTGGTAGGGGCGTGTTTACATCGACATCTGCTGATGGTTCCAATCACTCCCGTCTCACTCGCGACCCGCAAGAAACGAAGTGCTACAATGGGCCGAACGTCGAGGACCCAATGCACTGGATCTCATTGAATATCTGAGCCTTGATGGCGATTGCGGTCCCATTCTTCCTTGGAATTGCTTGGATCGTCGTGCGGATTGCGTGGAAACGACGTTTTATGCTTCGACGGTTACATTGGCACGTCGGATAGGTTGCGCTTGCGTGAAAGTGGTATGTCAGACCTACCCGCATAGTGAGCGAGGTTCGTGCTTTACGTCAATTCTGCTAACACAAACCGCGAAACTCGAACCAATGTCCGGCCGCGAGTCGCAGGATCAACACAGAGTCGGTCTGGGGCTTGTGTTGAGTTTTGTGAGACACGGCAATGGTCCAAGTCACCTTTCATTTACGTGATTGAGCATCAAGCCGGAGGCCTCGCATGGGCGTATTCTATGGAGCGGCTCACGTTCGCATGAGCGATCGAGACACCGTGTGCGCGGCTGCGGAAGAGCTGGCCCTTGGCCGTGGAATCAGATGCCTTGTTGGGCCGGTCCTGGGAGAATGGGTATCCGTTTATCCTTCGAACAACGGACAAGATCAAACGGTCGGCCAGGAACTTGCCCGACGATTGAATTGTGACGTCCTCCATCTTTTGGTGCACGATGACGACGTGCTCATCTACTATCTGTACCGAAAGGCTGAATTGGCGGACTCGTATTGGTCGCTGCCGGGATACTTTGCAGAGCGAGATCGGGATGCGCAGCAAGCGATGGCCGGGCGGCCGGAGTCGTGGGCCGATTTGCTGGGCGACCAGGTCGGTCCTGTTCGAGACTTGCTCAAGAGAGAAACCGAAGGTGGCGAATCGTACGTATGTGAAGTCGATCGCCTCACGCGTCTGGCCAAGCTGGTGGGAATAACCAATGCGGTCACGGCCTACGAATACTTGAAAGACGGTGAATCGGAGGGCATCAAGGGCCGGAGGCAATTCATCGAAGTGCCCCAGGCGGAAATCGCGAAACAAAAGCAGACCGAACGGGCCCTGGCGGCTGAAATCAAACGGAAGAAGAAAGAGCTGATGAAACAAGGCTTGTTCCTGGCGGAACAGCACAAGAAAGATTGCAGTCATCCAGCTTGGTGCGTGGTTGAGGATGGATTCTGGCTGTACTTGAAAGTCTCTGACCCAAGAGCACCGCAACCGATGCAACATTTCCGCTCACAGACGGCGGACATCGAGACCATCGATTTGGAACTGCCCGAGCACGCCATTTGGGACCTGAAATCAAGTCACTCCGGCCGGTACGTTGCGGTCGAGGTAAGAACATTTGGCCAGGCCAAGTCGGGAGTCGGTGTTTATGACACGGCGCAAAAGTGCTGGTTGTGGAAAAAGGCGGTGTGTGCCAGGCTGGCGGGCTTTGACTCCGCCGAAAAGCGATTGTTGATCTTCGATAACGAATCCGCGGAGCTAGTGAACCCCGCAGATGGCAAGTCGGTCACCCCGCCCCAAGCGACTCACGGAGCCGTGAATGTCGCGCTGCATCCCAATGGCCGGGAGGTTGTTCTGAATGAGCAAACACGGCTGGTGGCGTTCGATTTCGACGACCCGAGCCGGCAAATCGCGATGTATCCCGGCGGCAAGATCGATTTCCAAACTCGGCCGCGAATTGATCGGATCCTGCGTACGCTGCAGCACGGACTGCCACAACGGATGGCGTCGCTACGAGAGCAAATGCCGACCCTCTCCGATGAAGACCTGCAAAAGAAACTGCAAACATTTCGCGACGACCTATTATCCGAGCGGATCGCGCCTCCCGATGAAGCCAACGTCCGGGTACACCGCATGGTATTCAGCCGCGATGGAGAACGGCTGTATTGCGGAACTCGCGAGGGGCTTTTCGCTTACTCTTGGGACATCATGAAGACGGGCGGAACGCCATCTTGGACATTTCCGACTGTCATCGGGGAACCGCTCGCCAATGGTGCCAGCCCGCGCTGCGCACGGCTGATCGTCGAAGATGAAAGACACCAGGCGATCTTGTTCGCGGGAGACGATGGGATTGTGCGTATCGCTGATCAACGCACCGGCAGCGTCACCACGTTGCTTGCGCCGCCGGACGACATGTCCGTGATGGGACTGGGATTGACTCCCGCCGCCGACGCACTTTGTGTCACGCTACTCCACAACTCGAGAGACTCAGATCGCAAAAAACCAGATCACGCGCTTTGGCAGGTATGGAGCTATGCAAAACTGCGTGAGCAAGCGGGCTTATCGATGTAATCCCCGCCGCTGGCATGACACGGGCGGCCGAAATGTGATTGCCGGAAGGAAACAGGGACAGGCAAGGAAACACGCACATCAAATATTGGAGAAGCCCCCCACGGATCCCCATCACCAAGGGCATTCTATCAGGCAGCAGCCCGACTACCACAAAAACGCACTGCGGAAAAACTTCCCCAATTGGCTCAAAACTTCCCCTAGAAATTGAGCCACGCGTTTTGGGACAATGCCGAATAGCTGATCGGCCTGAGGGGTGGTCGAGATCCGTCAGTCAGCCGCGAAGCGGCGAAAGTCAATAGCCAGGCGGCGTGAGCCCCTGGTTCGTTCGTTGACGCCCATGCGCCCAAGCCCCAAGGGGGCGGCAGTCGTGGTGCATCACGCCATCGGCCGCAATCTTTCTGTCGCCCCGGTGGGGCAAAGAACCTATCCGAATAACGCCCCTCACCCTGCCCTCTCCCGCAAGGGGAGAGGATTCTCGGATCGCGGCTCACCCTGCCCTCTCCGGCTCGACTGAGCTCGCCGAAGTCCGCGAGGCGAGAGGATTCTCGGATAGGCTCTTACTCGGTGCACGATTCGATTTCTTCCAGGGGCTGGTGCGCCCCTGGCTATTGACTGGTCGCCCCGCCGGGGCTCGCATCCGACGCCGAAGGCGTCAAACATGCCAGGCCAGGGCAACGCCCTGGTGTCGTGGACGCCACATGTCATCGAGCCCTGTCAGGGCGACACATTCCGGCGCGCGATCGCGATTGTCCAACGTGATGCCGTGCCGCGCGAGTTGTGACGCCCTGACAGGGCTCGGTTGTCTCGCGCTTGACTCGATCCCCAGGGCGTTGCCCTGGGCTGGCTTGTTGCACGCCCTTCGGGCGTTGAAGACGTAGGCCTTGCCTTTCGTGTGCGAAAATAAAATCCACCCTCTCTGTGTTCTCTCGTAACTCGGTGGCAAAAAATCTTCTTCAAAAAGAATTCCCAAATTGGCTCACAAACGCCACTAGAAACTGAGCCACGGGTTTTGGGATAATGACCCCTAGCTGATCGGCCTGGGGGGTGGTTGAGGTGTCAACGGTTTTGCATCGCGTGGGTTGGTTCTTGGCCCGGATGGCAAAGCCCCAAGTTAGCGCAGCGGGTAAGGACGTGGTAAGTCGCGAAA